>JBKPLC010000066.1:0-10425 GCA_046731495.1 Actinomycetota bacterium
CGTCGTCGATCACCTCCTGGATCTTCTTCATCGAGGACGACGTCTTCGCCTACCTGCTCAACGGCATCGTCGACGGCTTCCTGGTCTTCGCCTCGCTGCTGCTCTGGTCGCTGGCCGGCCGGGTCGGCTCCCCCGCCGCTCCTCCCTGAAGGCGCCCGCCGGGGCTGGGAGCCGCCGAGCTGCGGACTCTGCGAGCGATCGCGGAGGCGATCGCGCCTGGCGAGGACGGGCTGCCGGCCGCTGAGACGCAGGTCCCGGTCGCCGAGCCACTCGCGCGCTTCCTCGCCAAGCTGCCCGCCCGCACCGTGCAGGTGGTGCGGCTGGCGCTCCGCGTCTTCGAGTGGCTTCCCTTCCCCTGGCGCTTCTCGCGGATGAGCGTCGAGGCCCGCTCGGCCTACCTGGCCAAGATGGAGAGCTCCCGCTTCTCCGTCTACCGGGATCTGCTGCTCCTGGCCAAGCTGCTGGCGATGGTCGGCTGGGCCCGCGACGAGCGCGTCCGCGTCGCGGTCGGCTTCGAGGCTCGCTGCGCCGTGGCGGACGGAGCGCCGGAGCCGGCTGTGACCGCCCTCGGCGACCTCGAACCGCAGGGTGACGGAGAGGAGTGCGACGTCGCGATCGTCGGCTCGGGGGCCGGAGGAGCGGCCGCGGCCGCCACCCTCGCCGAGGCAGGCCTCGACGTGCTGGTGCTGGAGTCGGGGCCCTACGTGGATCGAGCCAGCTACCCGACGGATCCGCTGGAGGGTCTGCCGCTCCTGTACCGGGACGGCGGCATGACGATCGCGGCGGGCAAGCCCGCGATCCCGGTGCCGGTCGGCCGCACGGTCGGCGGCACGACGGTGATCAACTCCGGCACCTGCTTCCGGGCGCCCCAGGAGGTGCTGGCTGCTTGGCGGAGCGAGCAGGGGATCGAATGGGCGGCTGACCTCGATCCGCTCTACGAGGCGGCGGAGGAGGTTCTCGCGGTCACCCCGCTCGACCTGGAGACTCTGGGGCGAAACGGGCAGCTCTGCGCCGAGGGCGCGAGCGCGCTCGGGGCGACTGGAGGGCCGATCAGCCGCAACGCCGGTCGCTGCGTGCAGTGCAGCTCCTGTCCGCTCGGCTGCCGACTCGATGCGAAGCGCGCGGCCCATGTCTCCTATCTGCCGCGCGCGGTCACGGCGGGTGCCCGCGTGCGCGCCGGGGTCCAGGTCCAGCGCGTGCTGACCGAGGACGGTCGCGCGACCGGGCTCGCCTGCAGGGCCGGGATGCCGACGACGGCCGCACAGGATCTGCGCCGGAATGGGCGGCCGGCGCAGGGCCGCGACTGGCGGGTGCGCGCGAAGGCCGTGATCAGCGCGGGCGGCGCCTTCGGCACGCCCGAGCTGCTGCTCCGCTCGGGCATCCCCCATCCGGCGCTCGGGCGTCACCTCCACATCCACCCCGCCGCCTGGATCGGGGCGCGCTACGAGGAGGAGGTGCGGGGCTGGGAGGGCGTGATGCAGAGCTACTACGTCGATCAGTGGCAGCCCGAGGGGATCCTGCTGGAGGCGACCTTCACTCCGCTCTCCTTCGGCGCGCAGTGGCTGCCGGGCGTGGGACCGGCGTTCTCGGACCGCGTGGCGAACTACGACCACATCGCCTCGATCGGGGTGCACCTTCACGATCGCTCGGAGGGCCGGGTCGGGCTGACCTCCAACGGCGGGCTGCGGCTCTCCTACCGCCTGCTCGAGGAGGAGGCGCGGCGAATCCAGTTCGGCATCGCCAGGGCGGCGGAGATCCACTTCGCGGCCGGCGCGACCGAGGTCTATCCGAACGTCGGGCCGGTGGCGGTGATCGATCGCGGGCGGCTGGCCGAGTTCGAGGCGCTGCGGCTGAAGCCGGCAGACCTGCGCCTCGAGGCCTTCCACCCGATGAGTACGGCGCGCATGGGCGCCGACCCTGAGACCAGCGTCTGCGATCCACGCGGGGCTGTGCGGGGCGTCGACGGCCTCTACGTCGCCGACGGCTGTCTGCTGCCGACCTCGGTCGGCGTGAACCCGATGATGACCATCATCGCCTGCGCGATCCACGTCGCGCGGGACGCGGGTTCGGCGCTAGCTGGCTGACGCCGGACGACCCGCGGCGGCGTCCTGCATCCCGAGGTAGCCGCCGACGGTAATCCCGGCAGCGCAGACGAGGCCGAGCCAGGCGCCGAACTCGAGATCCAGGCCCTCGCCGGGCGGGTTCATCAGCCTGTTCAGGATCAGCACTAACGCAATCGCGCCGAACAGCGTGGCGACCGCGCAGCCGGCGATCGGGTAGCTGACCGAAAGACGGAACAGCACGACCATCCCGACCGCGAGTCCTGCGATCGCCGCGGCGGCGATGAACAGATCCACGACGCTGAACGCCTGCCAAGCCGTTGCGTTCTCGCCACCGGCCGAGTACCACGGCAGGAAGCTGGCGACGAGCAGGCCGAGGCCGCCAAGGGCCGCGACCAGCTCGCCCAGCCTCACAACAGGGTTCAGTACCGGTCCCCCACGAGCTCTTCCTGCGCTGCCAGATAGCCGCCAACGGCCACACCGATCGAGGCAAGCAGTGCAAGCCACATACCGAACTTCCGATCGACTCCATCAGGGAACCCGATGAACATCGTGAAGAACATGAGGATCACCGCGATCGCACCCAGGAGGAGCGCATTTGCTGCATTGGCCACCGGAAGGCTCTCCCCTCCCGTGAACGCTAGGAGCGCAGGGACAACGGCAATCACGGCGACGATGAACAGGTAGATGTCGAGCGAACTCTGGCTCTCCCACCCGGTCTCGGATGCACTGGCGACTCCTACATCGACGCCGACCCACTTGAAGAACAGCGAGATGAACAGGACAAGGCCTGAGATCCCGAGGATCAACTGGCCTTGACCAAGCCTTCCGGTCTCCATTTATCTCCTCTCCTAGAGCTCGAGTAGGACCGCTGCGCCCGGAGCCTATATCTCTCCGGGGACCTCTTCCTGCATTGCACGGAATCCGCCGACCGCGATCACCAGGGCGGCGCCGAGGCCGATGAAGGCGCCGATCTTGCGGTCCGCTCCGTCCGGGAAGTCGACCGTGAGGAAGGCGGCGACCAGGATGACGGCGACCACGCCGAGCAGGAAGGTGGCGGCCGAGACGAACGAGAACTCCTCCGAAGCGTCGGTGAGCGCCAGGAGCGCCGGCAGCGCCGCGACGATTACGGTGATCAGCAAGTAGATGTCGAGCGTAGGACCGTCCCAGAGCTTGGCGTTGATACCGCCGGATCCAGCCCAGGGCAGGAACATCGCGACCAAGAGCGCGGCGGCCCCGACCGCCGCGATCACCTGCCCCTGAGAAAGCCTTCCACCCATGTTTCATCCTCCGTCGATTGCTGGCGAGCGCCGGGACCCTACAGGGCAGCCCTACTTCTTCTTGGCGCCGGACTTCTTGCTGCTCGAACGCGACCCCGAGGACGACTTCTTCTTCGTCGTCGACCCTTTGGTCGCGGACCGTTTGGTCGTCGAGCGCTTGACCGTCGAGCCGCGGCTCGAGGCCTTCCTCTTGGTCGTGGATCCACCCGAGCTCGAGCTGCTCGGCCCGGTTTTGGTGGCAGTTGCCGCCGCGGTGGGAGGCGGGGACGGCGTCGCCGGCGGCGCGCTCGCCGCGGCGGTGCGGGTGCGAGCACCGGGCACGGCGACGAGCACCTCGAAGCCGTCCTCGGCGAGCGCCATCAGCGCGCCCACGGTGATCGCGATTGCCGCGGCGAGGCCGAGGAAGATGCCGATCTTCAGGGTTGGCGAGCCCGCGACCAATCGCCAGAGGATCAGCAGGACTGCGAGCGCGCCGAGCATGGCGGTGAACGCCCCCCGCCGGAGCGGGATGTTGAGCCTCTGCCCGGCGGCCGCAAGGCAGGCCAGTGCCATCCCCGAGACACCCGAAAGGATGATCAGGAAGCCCGGCAGGTCGGTCAGCGCGTTCCAGCCGCTGATACCGCTACTGGAGAGCTCGAGGTTGCCGGCGGTGCCGGTGAGCTCGGCGCCGCCACCGAACCAGTCGAAGAACAGGAACACGAACAAGGCGAGGCCGCCGACGCCGGCGACGATCTCGCCCGTGCGAAGCCGTGATGAGTCCAATTCAGCCTCCGTCGATGTGGTGGGACGGCGCGTTCAGCGCGGCCCGCGAACGGAACACGGGCGGATTGAACCACGGCTGAAGTGACCCGTCAGCCGGAGGTCGCCGCTGGGACCGAGCGTGCAGATGCCGCCTGCACGGTGTTCGCGAGCAGCATCGCGATGGTCATCGGCCCCACTCCGCCCGGCACGGGCGTGATCGCGCCGGCGACCTCTTTGGCCGCCTCGAAGTCGACGTCCCCCACCAGACCGTCGTCGGTCCGGTTCGTGCCGACGTCGATCACGGTCGCGCCCGGCCGGATCATGTCGCCGGTGACGAGCCGCGGCTGACCGGCCGCCGCGACCAGGATCTCGGCGCGGCGGCAGACCTCACCGAGGTCCCGCGTGCGGCTGTGGCAGACGGTGACTGTCGCGTTGGCGCCGAGCAGCAGGGAGAAGAGCGGACGCCCGACCAGGTTCGAGCGCCCGACGATCACGGCCTCCTTGCCCGCCGGGTCCACGCCGGCCGAGGAGATCAGCTCCATGATGCCCCGCGGCGTGCACGACACCAAGCCCGGTTCGCCCCGCGCCAGGCGACCCGCGCTTATCGGTGTGAGCCCGTCGACGTCCTTGTCGGGGTCGATCGCGTTGACGATCGCGGCCGAGTCGATCTGGTCGGGTAGCGGCAGCTGCACGAGGATGCCGTCGATCTCGTCCGAGTCGTTCAGTTCCGCGACCAGCTCGAGTAGTGCCTCTTGGGAGATCGAGCCTTCGGGCTCGTGGTGAAAGGAGCGAATGCCAACCTCCTCGCTTGCCTTGCGCTTGTTGCCCACGTAGATCGCCGAGGCAGGGTCATCCCCGACCAGGACGGTCGCGAGCCCGGGTGGCCGGCCGATGCTGGCGGTCAACTGCTCGACGTCTCCCTTTACGCGCTCGCGCACGGACGCCGCGACGGCCTTGCCGTCGATCACGGTCGCGGCCATCAGCTCGCCTTCCTCAAGGGGGCGTAGTCGGCCATCAGCTTGCGCTCTGCTCCGTCACTCGAGAAGCGCACCACTATCACCCCGCCCGGCTCGACCGCGGTCACGACGCCATCGCCGAAGCTGGCGTGGACGACGTCATCGCCGGTCGCGAAGGAGAGCGAGGGGTCGGCTCGCTGCGCCGGCGCGCCGTTTCCCCCGAGCGCCCAGCCCGTGAGCGCCTGCTCCTCGGTCCCCTCTCGCTCCACGAGCGCCTCGGGGAGCTCCGAGAGGAAGCGCGACGGGAAGCCCGTTTCGCGGCCCGCGAACATGCGGCGGCTGCGGGCGTGGGTCATCCAGAGCCGCTTGCGGGCGCGGGTGATCCCCACGTAACACAGGCGCCGCTCCTCCTCCTCGTTGCCCTCCTCCAGCGAGCGCGAATGCGGAAACACGCCCTCCTCGCAACCGATGATGAAGACCGCGTCGTACTCCAGGCCCTTGGCGTTGTGGAGCGTCATCAGGGTCACCTTCGACTCATCGCGCTTCAGGTCGTCCTGGTCCGTATAGAGCGAGATCGCCTGGAGGAACTCCTCGAGGGGCGAGATCTCGGATGGGCCCTCCACCTCGCGGTTGGCGTCGAACTCGGCGGCGACGCCGACCAGTTCCTCGAGGTTCTCGATCCGGCCCTCCGCCTCGATCGTCCGCTCGGCGCGGAGTGCGTCCAGGTAGCCCGAGCGCTCCAGCAGCGCCTTGAGGAGGTCAGCGACCGCCCCGCCCTCGAACTCGGCCCGGAGCTCCTCGATCAGCTCGGTGAAGCGGGAGATCGACCTGATCGCGGCCGCCGCGAGCCCCGGCACGGCCTCCGGCTCGAGCGCGATCTCCCAGATCGTGCGCCCCGTCGTGTTGGCGTGGTTCCGGAGGCGGCCCTGGCTGGTGTCGCCGATCCCGCGCCGCGGTGAGTTGACGACGCGCGAGAAGCTCACCTCGTCCGCCGGGTTGATCAGCAGCTGCAGATAGGCGATGGCGTCCTTGACCTCGGCGCGCTCGTAGAACTTGGTCCCGCCGATCACCTGGTAGGGCAGCTCGTAGCGGACCAGGATGTCCTCGAGCACCCGGCTGTGGGCGTTGGTTCGGTAGAAGACCGCGATCTCGTCGCGGCTCAGACCGCTCTGGTCGATCAGCTCCTCGATCTCCCCGGCGACGAAACGAGCCTCGGCGTGCTCGTCCTCGAGCTCGGCGACATGAATCTTCTCGCCCTTGCCGAGGTCCGACCAGAGGTGCTTGCCGAGCCGGCCGGTGTTGTGTGAGATGACCGCGTTGGCGGCCTCGAGAACGGTCTCCGTCGAGCGGTAGTTCTGCTCCAGCTTGACGACGTAGGCGTCCTTGAAGTCGATCGTGAACTCCAGGATGTTCCGCACCTCCGCCCCGCGGAAGCCGTAGATCGAGTTGTGGGTGATCAGACCATTGGCGATGTAGTTGTGAGTCCCTTCGATATCAAGGTCATAGACGGGCTTATCGAGTGGAAGCGTTTCGACTGTCTCAACCAAGTCGAATGAACCGTCCTCGGCAAACATCGCCATACCGGGTCTAACCGAAGCTGCCGGCGTGAACGGCAACGAATTGCCTTGGCCAGGCTGCTTGTTCCCAAGCCGCGCTGTGTAGCGAACCGACGGCGCAAGCGCGTCGACGATCAGTTTGACTCGCTCTTGCAACGCGCCGAAATCCTTGAGCGCGGACTCGTGTCGCCAGCCTTCCGAGCCGTTTCGCGCGGGCCGGACGGTCAGGCCGAGGTTCTCGAGAATCTGCCGACCCTCCTCGTCCTGTCCGAAGATTGCGATCCGATGCATCGGTGAAGCACCGCGCCGATCACCGCAGAGGGAGGCGTTGAGAACTCTTCGATGTCCGGTAGCGCCCTGGGCGATGTGGTGCGGAGAGCTGAACTCGAGGCCCTGGTCCCATAGGAGGTCGCGCCCTCCGTACTCCGTATTGACTCGCCGGAAGACCTCGTCGATCAACGACTGATTGGCGACCAAGCCGTTGTTCGTCGCAGTCTGTCGAGCAACAAACGGGATACACGGCAGCCCGTAGTAGGTCGAGAGGACGGTCTCTTCCTTCCGTGCCTCTGACTCAGTGTCGTGGGCCGAAATAACCCAGGCGGCATCAGCATGCTCTTGCAAACACCGCTGAGCCAACCCAAGCCTGGCCTTATGTCGCCCGCTGCCCGCATGGACCGAGGTCGTGCCAACCCGGAAACCCTTGTTCCGCTTCCACATCAGATAGGCCAGATGCTTCTGTGGCGTGAGACCCGCCCTATAGCCGGCGAAGTGCGTGTGCTCGTAGGTCGTAACCACCTCACGGCCACCCTCAGTCCGGACGGCCACACCGCCCAATTTGACGCTTTTGTTCGTGCGAAGGACCACTGCAGGCCGAAAGTCCCCGCTCCCGTAGCAGGACAGGACCTCGTCCCCCACCGAAACGTCTTCGACGGCCTTCGTCGTCCCGTCGGCCATCGTGATTTGAGTGCCTTCGAGGACGCACTGATCCTCATCACCGACGACGGTGAGGTTTCCGTCCTCCCCGCAGAGGAGCTGCAGCAGCCGGTACTGCGCGTGGTTGGTGTCCTGGTACTCGTCGACGAGCACCCACCGAAAGCGTTCGCGATAGCGCCGGCGGACGTCCTCGAAAAGCTCGAGCACGTTGACCGTCCGCATCAGCAGGTCGTCGAAGTCCATCGAGTTGGCGTCCAGCATCCGGCGTTCGTACAGGCGGTAGGCCTGGCCGACCATCTGCTCGAACGCGCCGCCGGCCGTCTCCAGGTAGGTCTCGGCGTCGATCAGCTGGTTCTTCGCGTCCGAGATCCGGGCGCGGACGGCGCGCGGCGGGTAGCGCTTGGTGTCGACCTCGAGCTCCTCAAGGCAGCGCTTCAGCATTCGGAGCGAGTCGGCCTCGTCGTAGATCGTGAAGCGGCTCGTGTAGCCGAGGCGCTCGGCCTCGATCCGCAGCAGGCGGGCGCAGGCGGCGTGGAAAGTCATCACCCACATCCGGCGCGAGACACCGCCAATCAGTGACGAGACGCGCTCGCGCATCTCCTCGGCCGCCTTGTTGGTGAAGGTGATCGCGAGGATCTGGTTCGGGTGGGCGCGGCCGGTGGCGAGCAGCCAAGCGATCCGGTGCGTGAGCGCCCGGGTCTTGCCGGATCCCGCCCCCGCGAGGATCAGTAGCGGCCCCTCGCCGAAGGTGACCGCCTCGCGCTGCGGCCCGTTTAGACCCGCGAGCAGGCGCTCGACCTGGTCGGCGCCGACCTCGATAGGTGCGCCGGCGACCTCCTCAGGCGCCGTCTCATCCGGCGCGAGCTTGACTTCCTCTCTACCGCGGGCCACCGGGCGAGAATAGCCCCGGCGGCGGGCCGACTTTAATCGGGCTGCCCCGTCTGGCACCCTCGCATGAGGCGGCTCCGGGACGCCCGATCAGGACGCCCCGGAGGTCAATCGGGCTACTGCCCGGCACTGTTGCCCTGGAAGAACTGTCGCAGGGGCCGAAGATCTGCTGGGCGGCCTCCGGCCCAGCTTCCCCGGTGAAGAACCCTTGGAGCTGCTCGTCCGAGAGCCCTCGGATCTGCTGATTGATGCAATCCGCACCCTGAGACGGGATCGACGCGCGGTGGGATGGCATGGGCCTAACCGCCCGCGGAGCTCGGGCCCTTCTTCGGACGAAGCTCGGTGACCTCCGCGGCCTCGGACTCCTCACCATTCATCCTGGCGAGGCGCTGCTCGACCGTCGCGATGCGATCGGAGAGCTCCTTGATCGCGTCCGCGATCGGGTCGGGCAGGTGGATCCAGTCCGTGTCCGGTCCCTCAACGGGTCGACCCTCGACCCGCACCGGATGGCCGGGATTGCCGACCACGGTGGTGTGCGGCGGGACATCCTCGATCACCACCGTGTTGGCGCCGACCTTCGCGTTGCGTCCCACCGTCACCGGGCCGAGTAGCTTGGCCCCGGAGCCGACCGTGACGTCGTCCTCCAGCGTCGGGTGGCGCTTGCCGCGCGCGAAGCCCGTGCCGCCGAGGGTCACGCCCTGGTAGAGCGTCACCCGGTCGCCGATCTCCGTCGTCTCGCCGATTACGACGCCCGAGCCGTGGTCGATGAAGAAGTCCGTCCCGATCCGGGCGGCGGGATGGATCTCAACGCCCGTCACCGCGCGGCTCGCGTAGGCGATCGTTCGCGGCAGCAACGGGACCTCGACATCCCAGAGCGCGTGCGCGACGCGGTGGGCCAGGAGCGCCTGCACGCCGGCCCAGCCCGTGAGGATCTCGAGCGTGCCGATGCCGCGGGCCGCTGGATCGCGCTCGCGCGCCGACGCGACGTCCGCGGAGACCTCCTTGACCACCCGCCTGAGCGTGCCTAATCCGAGCACGCCTCAAAGCTTAGGGAGCGGCGTCGATCAGGACGGAGCGAAAAACGGCAGCGACATGTAGCGCTCGCCGGAGTCCGGGACGATCACGACGATCCGCTTGCCGGACATCTCCTCGCGGGCGGCCAGGTCCAGAGCGGCCCTTACTGCGGCTCCCGCCGAGATCCCGATCAGGAGACCCTCGCGCTGGGCCGCGGCGCGGGCGGTGTCGAGGGCGTCCTCGTCGGCGATCGACACGATCTCGTCGATCACCTCACGGTCGAGCACCTCGGGCACGAAGCCGGCGCCGATCCCCTGGATCTTGTGGGCGCCGGGCTGGCCGCCCGAGAGGACGGGCGAGGAGGCGGGCTCGACGCCGACCACCGTGATGTCGGGTCGGCGCTCCTTCAGGACCTGGCCGACGCCGGTGATCGTTCCGCCGGTGCCGACGCCGGCGACGAAGGCGTCGACCTCGCCATCGAGATCGCGCCAGATCTCCTCCGCGGTGGTGCGGCGGTGGATCTCCGGGTTCGCGGGGTTCGAGAACTGCTGCGGGATGAAGCCGTCGTGCTCCTCGGCGAGCCGGTTGGCGAGCTCGACCGCCTCGTTCATCCCCCCGAGGGACGGGGTCTCGTGCACCTCCGCGCCATAGGTGCGGAGCAGCGCAGAGCGCTCGCGGCTCATACCCTCCGGCAGCGTCAGGATCAAGCGGTAGTCGCGAGCTGCGGCCACGAGCGCCAGGGCGATCCCGGTGTTGCCGCTGGTCGGCTCGACGATCACAGAGCGCCCGCGCTCGATCAGGCCGTCGCGCTCGGCGGCGTCGATCATCGCCACCCCGATCCGGTCCTTCACCGAGCCGCCCGGATTGAAGAACTCGAGCTTGGCGACGACCTCCCCCGGGAGGTCGCCACCGAGACGAGGCAGTGCGACGAGCGGCGTATTGCCCACCACCGCGGAGCTCTCCGCGCCGACGCGCAGCGTCGTGGTTGTCCCATTCG
>JBKPLC010000067.1:0-16127 GCA_046731495.1 Actinomycetota bacterium
GTGTTCGCTTGCACCGGGCACGATCTCTGGGCCCTGTGAATGGTAAAGGTTGACAATCATCTATTCAATCGATTAAGGTAAATCGATGGCCGTCGATCTGGAGCTCGCTCCCAAGCAGAAGAGCCCGGCGGGTCAGCCCTGCTGCGAGCCGGTCGTCTACCCGGACATCGAGCGGGAGCAGGCCGAGCGAATGGGCGCTGTCGCCAAGGCGCTCGGGGACCCGATCCGCATGCAGCTGGTGGACGTCCTCCGCAAGCACGCGGGGAAGGTCTGCGTGTGCGAGCTGGTGCCGCTCTTCGATCTCTCCCAGCCCACCGTCTCCCACCACCTCAAGGTTCTGCGCGAGGCGGGCATCGTCGGCTCGGAGCGACGGGGTCTGTGGGCCTACTACTACGTCAACCCCGAGTCACTGGAGGAGCTGAGTGCATGGCTGAGCAGCTGAAGAGCAAGGACGAGATCCGCGAGACTGTTCGCGAGCGCTACGCGGCGGCGGCCGTCGCGGCCGCCGAGAGATCGGGGACGGGCTGTTGCACGACGTCCCAGGCCCAATGCGGCTGCGGGCCCAGCTCCTCACCGCTCGGCTGTGGCAACCCGACCGCCGTCGCGGATCTGCACGATGGGGAAGTCGTGCTCGATCTCGGCTCTGGTGGCGGGGAGGACGTGTTTCTTTCGGCGGCGCGTGTTGGCCCGACCGGCAAGGCATATGGCGTCGATATGACGGACGAGATGCTCGAGCTGGCTCGGCGGAATCAGCGCGAGGCCGGGGTGGAGAACGTCGAGTTCCTCAAGGGGACGATCGAGCAGGTACCGCTGCCCGGCGACTCGGTCGATGTCGTGATCTCCAATTGCGTCATCAATCTGTCGGCCGACAAGCCGGCGGTCTTTCGCGAGGCCGCCAGGGTCCTTCGCCCGGATGGCCGCTTCGCGGTCACGGACATCGTCGCCGACCCGGGCATGGACGAGGCGACGAGGCGAGACATGGCGCAGTGGACGGGCTGCATCGCCGGCGCCCTGACCGAGGAGGACTTCCGGCGCGAGCTCGAGGCCGCGGGCTTCGAGGCTGTTGAGGTGCACGAGACCCACCGCGTCCACGACCAGGCCGGCTCCGCGATCATCCGGGCCAGGATTCCCGCTTAAACGGGCACTCCCGCGGTCAGGCTTGGTCCGCTCGCCCTGAGAGAATCAGTGGTCCATGCTCTGCGGGGCGATCGATATCGGCTCGAACACGACCCGTCTGCTCGTGGCCGAGCCGGAGGAGGGCCAGCTCCGCAAGTTGATGGAGCAGCGCGCCTACACCCGCATCGGTAAGGGCGCCTCCAAGAACGGAAAGATCACCGCGGAGAAGATCGCCGAGGTCGCGGACGTCGTGGCCACGCAGAGACGGCTGGCGCAGGAGATGGGGGCGGAGGTCGTCAAGACCGTCGCGACCGCCGCGATCCGCGAGGCAAAGAACCGCGACAAGGTGGTCAAGGAGATCGAGGAGATCGCCGGCGTCGAGGTGGACGTGCTCGGCGAGGAGGAGGAGGGCCGCTTCGCCTTCATCGGCGCGACCAAGTCGCTCGGGCATCCGAGCGACGGCACGATCGCCGTGGTGGACGTCGGCGGCGGCTCCTCCGAGGTGATCTACGGCACCGTGCCGGACGGCGTCACCGACGTGAAGTCGTTCAAGGTCGGCTCCGGGTCGCTGACCGAGGACCACCTCGAGTCGGACCCGCCCTCCGCGGCCGAGATCCGTGAGCTGCGCGATCACATCTCGGACTTCTTCCAGGACACAGAGCTCGAGCATCCCGACCAGGCGGTCGCCGTGGGCGGCAGCGCCACCTCGCTGCGGACGCTGGTCGGGGCAGTGCTCGAGTACGAGACGCTCGAGCGCGCGGTACGAGTCCTCTCCAGCGATGAGATCTACGAGGTGGCGAAGCGCTTCGAGCTCGACCCGCGGCGCGTCAAGCTGCTGCCCGCCGGCGTCCTGCTGCTCGAGAAGTTCTCGCAGATGCTCGGTCAGCCGCTGCAGATCGGCAAGGGCGGCCTGCGCGAGGGAATCATCCTCACGCTGCTGAACGGCAACGAGAACGGGTCCACGGAAAAGCTCGCCGCGTAGCTGTCTAGGCCCGGCGGTACAGGTACGTCGTCAGCGGCAGGAAGATCGCCGTGAGCAGGACGGTTGTCCCGAGGACCACGATCAGGTTCTCGGCCTCGACGGATCCGTCCATCAATCCGCGGCAGGCGCTCACCAGATGCGAGATCGGGTTCGCGTTCACAAAAGCCTCGAGGCCGGCGGGCAGGGTGTTCGGCTCGACGTAGACATTGCTCAGGAAGGTGAGCGGGAAGATGCTCATGAAGCCGGCGTTCATTGTCGCGTTTGGTGAGCGCATCACGAGGCCGAGGCTGGTGAACACCCAGGAGAGGCCGAACGAGAAGAGGACGACCAGGCCGAGCGAGGCGAGGACGCCCGGGACGCCGTTGTCCGGGCGGAACCCGAGGATCAGCCCGAGGACGATGATCACCGTTCCCGCGACCAGGTAACGGACCGTGTCGCCGAGCAGGGCGCCGAGCAACGGGGCGGAAGGCCAGATCGGCAGCGAGCGGAACCGGTCGATGACGCCCTTGGTGAGGTCGGTGTTGATCGCGATCCCCGAGTAGACCGTGGTGAAGAGCACGGCCACGACCAGCACACCGGGAAGGATGAAGTCGCGGTAGGCGCTGGTCGACCCCGCGATCGCGCCGCCAAACAGGTAGGTGAAGAGCAGCGTGAACATCACCGGCGTGATCGTCACGTCGATCAGCTGCTCGGGGACGTGCTTGACCTTGAGCATCCCGCGCCAGCCAAAGGTGAGCGTGGCCGAGAGTGCGCTCGCGCGAGACGGGCGTGAGGAGGCGAGCGCCTTGCGCAGCGCGGGTTCCTGCAGGACGGGGGCCTGTGTGGTCTGAGTCTCGGGGGTGCTCACGCCGCCTGCTCCTCCTGGATCGCCTCTTCGTCCGTCGCGACCTCCTCGGCCGTGTGGCCGGTGAGGGCGAGGAAGACCTCGTCCAGGCTGGGCTGGCCGAGGGAGAAGTTCGCGACCTCGATCCCCTGGCGCGTGAGCTCGCCGACCACCTCGGCCGCCTGGTCCGCGCTGCCGCACGGGGCTGAGAGCGCCGCCGGATCCGGCTCGAAGTGCACTTCGCATCCACCGAGGATGCGCGCGACTATCGGCTCCGCGCCAGGCCGCTGGTCGGGATCGAGCAGCCGGATGCGGAGCGCGCCGGAGCCGACCGATGCCTTGAGCTGGGCGGGCGTTCCCTCGGCGATCACCTTGCCCTGGTCGATCACCGCGATTCCGTCGGCGAGCTGGTCCGCCTCGTCCAGGTACTGGGTGCAGAGGAGGACGGTGGTGCCGGCGCCGGCCAGGGCGCGGATGATGTCCCAGACCTGGTTTCGCGAGCGCGGATCCAGCCCGGTGGTCGGCTCATCCAGGAACATCAGCGCCGGGGTGGCGACGAGGCTGGCGGAGATGTCGAGCCTGCGGCGCATGCCGCCCGAGTAGTTCTTGACGAGTCTCCCGGATGCGTCGGTGAGGCCGAAGGCGTCGAGCAGGTCGTCGGCCCGCCGCTTGGCATCTCCTCGGCGATAGCCGAGCAGCCTGCCGATCAGGATGAGGTTCTCGCGGCCAGTCAGATCCTCGTCCACCGAGGCCAGCTGCCCTGTGAGGCTGACGCTGCTGCGAACCTCATCCGCATCGCGGACGATGTCGTGGCCCAGGACGCGAGCCTCGCCTCCGTCCGGCCGTAGAAGGGTCGCCAGCATCCGAATGGTCGTGGTCTTCCCGGCTCCGTTGGGCCCCAGCATCCCGTAGACGCTGCCGCGGCGAACGGCGAGGTCGACCCCGCAGACCGCGCGGGTCTCGCCGAAGGACTTCTGGAGGTCGGTGGCCTCGATCGCGAGTTGAGAGTTGGTGCTCATCGTCCTTGCCCTTCCTGGGCTCCTGTCGGTAGGACGGCGCGGGAGATCGAAACTAATCGATCGGGTAGCGATACGGTGTCCGGCGGGTCGTGGCCAAGGCCAAGCCAATCCCCAATCTGACCGCCGACGATGCCTACGCGCACGCCGCCGCCAAGGTCGTCGAAGTCAGGGCGGCCGAGCTGATCGAGCACGCCGAGGGGGTGCTCGACACGGGTGACATCGAGCGAGTCCACGACATGCGGGTCGCCACCCGCCGGCTGAGGGCGGCGCTCGAGATCTTCGAGCCCTGCTTCCCGGAGAACGCCTACGACCAGACGCTCTCGGCAGTAAAGCGCCTCGCCGACGGGCTCGGCGACCGTCGCGATCGCGATGTGGCGATCGCCTCGCTCCATGCCTTCAACGATCAGATGCCGGCGCCGGACCGGCGTGGGGTCGACTCGCTGATTAAGTCGCTCCGGGCCGAGCAGGAGGAGGCGAACACCGCGCTCGCACCGCTGGTGGAGCAGGCGAACCTGCGCGCGCTGCGGGAGAGCCTCGACGAGCTGGTGCGAGAGGCGAGGGGAGTCGCGGCATGAAGGCCCGGGCGGTCAAGAAGCTCGACCCGGCCCGGCCGCTGGGGGAGAACGCCGCGCGCATCATCCGGGTGAGGCTCGACGAGATGCGCTCCTTCGCCCCGAAGGCGCTCGTCGGCCAGACGAAGGCGCAGCACGATATGCGGATCGCGGCGAAGCGCCTTCGCTACGTGCTCGAGGTGACCGGGTTCGCCTTCGGGCGACCCGCCGACACCGCCCGCCGTCGCGCCCGCGACCTTCAGGACATCCTCGGCGAGATCCACGACTGCGACGTGATGCTGCCGCGGGTGCGCGATCACCTCGAGCGGCTCCAGCGCGCGGACGCCGAAGCCGTTCGCGCCAAGGCGGGTGGCGCGCCGGACCTCGATCCGAGGCTGGCGGCCCTGGCACGGCACCGCACCGCCTATCGCGGGCTCGACGTTCTCGCGGTCTATCTCGAGGCCCGCCGCGAGCTGCTCACCGACCGCTTCGCCGCGTTCTGGGCCCGTCAGGAGGAGGCGGGGACGTGGGCCCGGCTCGAGCGAACGGTCGACGGCTACCTGGACCGCGCCCGCGAGGCACGTCGAACGGCCAAGGCCGCCGAGCGTGCCCGCCAGCAGGCCGAGGCCGCGGAGCGCGCCGCGCGCCAGGCGGAGGCCCAAGCCGAGCGCGCCCGGCTCGACCGCGAGCGGGCCGCCGCGAGTTCTGAGCACCTTTCCGGTAATACGCCGGAAAAACGCTCACAAGTCGAAGCCGACTAGCTCCCGAAAGGTCACCGGGCGATCCGGCACCGCCGACCATTCGCCCCTTCGCCAGCTGATTTTCGTCCCGTCCGCCAGCCTGGCGAAGGCGTTCCCCAGCCAGGACTCGCCCCAAAGTGTCGCCTCGAGCGGCCGCGACGAGTCCTCCTCGCCCAGCCCCCGGGCGACCGACTCCTCCGGATAGGTGACGACCAGCGAGCCGGCTCGGACCCAGAGCGGGATCCGCTCCAGTGGCGCCCCCGCCTCGATCCATCGCCCGCCCTCCACGCGCTCACCGGTCCACCAGTCGATCCATTCACCCCGCGGCAGATAAGTCCGCCGCTCCGTCGCGCCCTCTTCGAGCACCGGGGCGACCCAGAGCGCCGGCCCGAACATGTAGGAGTCGGCGATCCGCCAGCCCTCCGGGTCCTCCGGGTCGACCAGACAAAGCGGGCGCATGATCGGGAGCCCCGTCCGCGCTGCCGTCGCGGCGGCCGCCCTTATGTAGGGCACGAGCCTCTCGTGCAGCACGACGGCCTCGCGATAGGCGTCCAGGATGTGGGCGTCGTAGGTCCAGGCCTCCTGCTCGAACCGGCCGTGAGCCTGCATCAGAGGCGAGAGGGCGCCGAGCTGCGCCCAGCGGACGAGCAGTTCCGGCTCACAGCGCTCCGACAGCCGACGGCCGAGATAGCCGCCGACGTCGTGGGAGAGGTTCGAGAAACCCGTGGCGGCGCAGGTCAGTAACGAGGTGAGCAGGGCGCGCAGCGACCAGAAGTCCGAGGCCTGGTCGCCGCCCCAGAGCATCCCCATCGCCTGCTGTCCGGTCCAGCCGGACCGCCCGAAGACCACCCCGCGGCCCTCGCCGTGGACGGCATCGAGCGCCTCCTGCGTGGCCTCGCGATAGACCCGACCGTACTCCCAGGCCGCCTCGGCGCCGGTGCGGCCGTCCGCCAGCCGGGCGTCAGACGGGAAGTAGTAGCCCTCGCCGTCGTCGGCCTTGACGCCCTCCACGCCGAGCTCGAACACGCTGCCGGCCAGCTCCCGCCACCACTCGCGAGCCGGCGCCGAGGTGAAGTCGACGATCGAGCCGGTGCCCATCCACCAGCGCCCGACGTAGGGCTCGCCGCCGGGCGCCCGGACGTAGTGACCGGCCTCGGCGCCCTCGGCGTAGTTCTCGGCGGGCTGCGCGTGGAGCTTCTCCGACTCGCGGTCGGGCGGCCGCTGGCCGTCGATCGACTCCAGGTTGACCCAGGGGGTCACCCAGACCACCGTGCGGACGCCGTCCTCCCGCATCCCTTTGACCAGCCCGGCCGCGTCGGGGAACTGGTGGGGGTTGAAGCGCCAGGTGTTGTACTGCGTCTCCCAGGGCGAGTCGATCACGATCGCGTCGAGCGGGAGGTCGTTGCGGCGGTAGCCGCGCCAATCGTCTTCGACGTCGTCCTGGTGCTCGTAGACGTCGCGGCTCTTCCAATGCCCGTAGGCCCATTCCGGCAGAAGGGCGGGGAGGCCGGTCTCGCGCAGGAAGGCGCGCAGCCGGGCCGCCGGCGTCGCCCCGACGAAGAGGTGGAGTCGGAACGGCCCCGACGCCGCCCGGACCGAGACCGAGCAGCGCTCGCCCGTCAAGTCCACCTCGACTCCTGGACCGGCCGTCTCGATCCACGCGGCCCACCCCGCCGAGGAGAGCAGCCAGGGCACCGGCGCGTAGTCGCCCTGCGGGATGCCACCCTCCTCGAGCAGCTCCGGCGGGCAGTCCGGCCCCGTGTACCGCCGGTCGGCGCCGAGCCAGATCCGCCTCCCGCGCTGGTCGAAATCGAGCCCGTGACGGGCACCGAGACCGGTCACACGTTCATCCTCGAGCAGAGGCCAGCTCGCGCCAACCCGCATCCACGCGTCGGCGGGATCGATTGAGACCAGCAGGTGATCGGAGGCGGGGGAGCTGACCGCGACCGCGTCCTCGCCCAGCGTGACCGCGTCGCCCCGTTCCTCGTGCACCAACACGCCCTCGGTGAGGGTGATCAGCTGGTCGCGCGTGGCGCCGTGACAGGCCCAGGGGCGGAGCCCGGTAAGCAGCCTGGCAACCGTCCGCTCACCGTTCCAGTGCGCCTGCGGGACCTCCCTGTCTGCGGCGACGCCCATACCGGCCAAGTGTGGCGAAGGGCACGTTCACGACCTCTTTACGTACGGGCAACCACCTCGTAACGGGATTTTCCCTGCATACCGGCACTCTCCGGCTGACAAGAGAACGAGTGAGAAAGGGTCAACGATGAACCCAGTAGCGACCAGCCGGGTCGACTTGCACTGTCACTCCACTGCCTCCGAGATCTCCAGGCTCGGCGTCCAGAGGAGCCTCGGACTGCCCGAGTGCGCCACGCCGCCGGAGGAGGTCTACGCGCTCGCCAAGCGGCGCGGCATGGACTTCGTGACGATCACCGATCACGACACGATCGACGGCTGTCTAGAGATCGCCGACCGCGACGACGCCTTCATCTCCGAGGAGCTCACCGTCTGGTTCCGCGGCGAGCCGCAGGCGGTGCACCTGCTCTGCCTCGGGATCACCCCCGACGACCATGCCTGGCTGCAGGAGCACAACGGCGACGTCGAGGCGTGCGCCGAGTACTTGCACTCCAATGGCATCGCCTGTTCCCTGGCACACCCTTTCTACGCGGTGGAGGCGCCGCTCACCCCGGCGCACCGCAGGCATCTCGCCGAGCTGTTCCCGGTCTGGGAGACCCGCAACGGCTCCCGCGCTCGCGAGCTCAACATGCCCGCCGCGATCTACATCGAGACGCACGGTGGCACCGGCACCGGCGGCTCCGATGACCACGCCGGCGTGGACATCGGGAGGACGTTCACCGAGACACCTCCCGCAGCCACGCCGGAAGAGTTTCTGCTCCACATCCGAGAGGGCCGCGCCGAGGCCCGCGGCGAGCAGGGCAGCGCCGCCAAGTGGGCGCACGCAGCCATGGGGCTCGGCACCCGCGCACTGCTGCTGAGGGAAGAGCAGCTATCCCGCCAGAACGGCGGCCGCATCCCCGTTGATGCGAGGGTGCCCCGCTCAGGGGCAACCCGTGATACGGAGGAGGAGATGCGGCCTGATGCAGTCCTGAAGATCGCCGAGCGGGTGATGTCCGAGGGGAACCTCCGCCGCGGCGAGGCGGTCGGCGACCTGGGTCCGGAGGACGCGCGGGCGCTGCTCGAGGCGTTCGTCGAGGCGGTCGGCGTCGAGCCGGGTCGATCGCTGATCCAGTACATGCAGTCGGACGAGTTCAGCCACGCCGAGCTCGCCCGCCGCGCTCGCCGGATCCACGAGCGGCGGCTGCGGACGCTGGTCGACCGGACCATCGAGGAGGTCCGGACGACCACCGAGCCGAGCTCGCTCACCGGCTACGCCGCTACGGCGAGGCGTGAGCTCTTCCGCGCCGCGATCCCCGCGATCCCCTATGCGCCCGCGGCCGCCTTCCTCGGCAAGGAGAAGGCGAAGCTCACGCCGAGCGACGGCCCGAAGCGCGTCGCGCTTGTCGCCGACGCGATCGGCGGCGTCCACGGTGTCAGCCACACGATCGACCGGATCCGCGAGCTCGGTGTACCCGGCTACGAGGTCGAGGTGATCGGCACCGACCGGAACGTCGACCGCCGCCTACCGGCCGTCGCCGAGGTGGACATCCCCTTCTACGCCGGGCTCGAGATCGGCGTCCCCAGCCTCCCAGCGATGGTGGACGCGCTGGCGGAGGGGCACTTCGATGCCGTTCACGTCACGGCCCCGGGTCCGGCCGGCGTAACCGCCGCGCTGATCGCCCGGATCATGGAGATGCCGGCGCTGGGTAGCTGGCACACCGAGCTCGGCGCCTATGCCGGCCTCCGATCGGCCTCACCCGAGCTCGAGCTGGCTATGGACGCCGCGCTCGGCCTCTTCTACCGGCAATGCAGGCGGGTGCTCTCGCCCAGCGCCGCGAGCGACGAGTCGCTCGCTCGCCTCGGCATCGAGCGAGCCGCGATCGGGCGCTGGGAGCGGGGGGTGGACACCACGCGGTTTGACCCGGCGCTCCGCGACTCCGACTCCTATCCGGGTGAGATCAGAGTTCTGTATGTGGGGAGGCTGACCCGCGAGAAGGGTGCGGAGCTCCTCGCCGACTCATTCATGCAGGCCCACGAGGCGGATCCGCGGCTGCATCTGCTGCTCGCCGGCGGCGGCCCGGAGGAGGGGACGCTGCGCGAGCGCCTCGGCGACCGCGCCACGTTCCTGGGCTGGCTCGACGGCGAGGACCTGGCGCGCGCCTATGCGAGCGCGGACCTCTTCCTGTTCTGCAGCCGCACCGACACCTTCGGTCAGGTGCTGGTCGAGGCGGGTGCCAGCGGCCTGCCGGTCGTGGCCGTGGACGAGGGTGGCCCCGCCTCGATCGTCGAGGACGGCGTCACCGGGCGGCTCTGCGAGCCCGATCCGGCTCTGCTCGCAGCCGCGATCCGGCAGCTCGCGGACGCACCCGCCTGGCGGGCCAAGCTCGGGCGACACGGACTGGAGGCCGCGCGGGCGCGCACGTGGGAGGCCGCCATGGTCCAGCTCGCCGATGGCTACGACCGCGTCACCGAGCCCACGGAGCAGCCTCGCATCAAGCTCGTCAGAGCGGCATAGCCGCAGCGCTAAGGTCTCTGGGATGACCGACGAGCTCGCTCAGCGAGCCGAGGACACCAGCGAGACATCGGCGGCGGGCAGCGCCGCGATCGCCCCGAGCGCGGAGCGCCCGGAGGTCACCGAGCCCGACCTCACCGATCCGTCCCTCTACTTCAACCGGGAGCTCTCCTGGCTCGACTTCAATGACCGGGTGCTCCAGCTCGCGGAGGACCCGCGAGTCCCGCTGCTCGAGCGGGTCAACTTCTGCTCGATCTACGAGGACAACCTCGACGAGTTCTTCATGGTCCGGGTGGCCGGACTGCACGACAAGGTGGAGCAGAAGGTCGACACGCGCGGCGCCGACGGGATGGCGGCCGCGGACGTGATCGAGCTGATCCGTCCCCGCGTGCTCGACCTGCGCGAGCGACTGACCCGCTGCTTCGAGGACGAGATCCAGCCGGCCCTGGCGGAGCACGGGATTCGGATCATCTCCCTGGACGCGGCGAACGAGTCCGAGCGCGAGGAGATCGAGCATCTCTTCACCAGCCAGGTCTTCCCGGCGCTGACCCCGCTCGTGATCGGCCGCGGGCGGCCGTTCCCCTACATCTCGAACATGTCGCTCAGCATCGGCGTCCTGCTCCGGAACCCGGAGAAGGACGAGGAGGTGGCCGCGCGGGTCAAGGTGCCGAAGGAGCTGCTCCGCCGCTTCCTCTCGATCGGCGACGGGCTCACCTTCGTTCCCCTGGAGCAGGTGATCGCGGCCAACCTCGACGACCTCTTCCCGGGGATGGAGATCGTCCACAACTCCCTCTTTCGGGTCACCCGGGACACCGACTACGACGTCTCCGACGAGGCGGACGACCTGCTGCTCGCGGTCGAGGAGGAGGTGCGCCGGCGCCGGTTCGGCGAGGTCGTGCGCCTCGAGGTCTCACCGCACATGGAGCCCACGCTGCGGGACCAGCTCGTCGAGGCGATGGGGATCGGCGACCAGCAGGTCTACGAGGTACCGGGCCTGATCGGTCTCGACGATCTCAGCGACATCTACGCGGTGCAGGGGCACCGCGAGCTGCGGTATCCGGCCTTCCAGGGCGTGACCCCGCCGCAGCTCCAGCAGGGGAGCCGCAGCCAGCGCGAGGTGGACGTCTTCAGCGCGATGCGTCAGGGCGACATCCTCGTCCACCACCCATATGACTCGTTCGGCGGATCAGTCGAGCGCTTCGTCCGCCAGGCGGTCGAGGACCCGAACGTCCTCGCCATCAAGCAGACCGTCTACCGGACGAGCGCCGACTCACCGCTCGTCCCGGGGCTGATCGAGGCATCGGAGCGCGGCAAGCAGGCCGTCTGCCTGGTGGAGCTGAAGGCCCGCTTCGACGAGAGCGCCAACATCCGGTGGGCGAGGGCGCTGGAGGAGGCGGGCGTCCACGTCGTCTACGGAATCCCCGGGCTGAAGACCCACGTCAAGTGCATCCTGGTCGCGCGGCGCGAGGGCGACGGCGTCCGCAACTACGTCCACATCGGTACCGGCAACTACAACCCGAAGACCGCTCGGCTCTACACCGACTTCGGCCTCTTCACGGCGAACCAGGCGATCGGCGACGACATCGCCGAGATGTTCAACTACCTGACCGGCTACGCGCGGCCGAGCGGCTACCGGAAGGTGCTGGTCGCGCCCTTCAATCTGAAGGAGGGGATCGTCGGGGAGATCGACCGGGCGATCGAGGAGCACTCGCCCGAGCACCCGGCGCGGATCCGGATGAAGATGAACTCCCTGCTCGACGCGCCGTGCATCCAGGCGCTCTATCGCGCCTCGCAGGCCGGAGTGGAGGTGGACCTGAACATCCGCGGCATCTGCGCGCTGCGGCCGGGGGTGCCGGGCGTATCCGAGAACATCAGGGTGGTCTCGATCGTGAGCCGGTTCCTCGAGCACTCGCGCATCTATTCCTTCGAGCATCCCGGCGAGACGCGCGTCCTGATCGGCTCCGCCGACCTGATGCCGCGGAACCTCTACAACCGCGTCGAGCTGATCTCACCGGTCGAAGACCCGGCGAACCGGGAGCAGCTCACCGCCGTCCTCGACGGGGCGTTCGCCGACAACACCAGCGCCTGGGAGCTGGGCTCAGACGGAGTCTGGTCGCGACGGAGCACCAATGGGGACGAGGCGCGCTCGCTCCAGAACGAGCTCCTCAAGCTCCACGCCGAGCGGGCCGAGGCGGTCGCCCGGACGACGCTCTGACGCCGCTCGCCAGGTTCACGGACGCCTGCTAGGTTGGCGCAGCCGTGGCCCGGTTCTCACTCGTTCCCAAGGACCGCGTCTTCTTCGATCTCTTCGCCGAGGGTGGGCAGAACACGCTCCGGACCGCGAAGCTGCTCCGGGACATGCTCGAGAAGTGGCCCGACGAGCACGGGCTCGCCACGGACATCCTCAAGGCGGAGCAGGAGGGTGATCGGATCACCCACGACATCATCCAGCGGCTCAACACGACTTTCGTCACGCCGATCGATCGCGAGGACATCCACACCCTGGCGACCCAGATGGACGACATCGTCGACTACATGGAGGAAGTCGCCGACTTCATGGGGCTCTACCGCATCGAGGCGCCGATGGATCAGTCCCAGGCGCTCGCCGAGGTCCTGGTCAAGTGCTGCGAGCAGCTCTACGGGCTCCTGCAGAACCTGCGCGGCTTCAAGGACCTCGACCACTACTGGATCGAGATCCATCGCCTGGAGAACGACGGTGACCGGATCTACCGCGACGCGGTGGCCTCGCTGTTCGCGGACAGGATCGATCCGATGGTCGTGATCCGCTGGCGGGACGTGTTCCTCCGCCTCGAGCGAGCGATCGACGCGGTTGAGACCTCCGCGTCCATCGTCGAGGGCATCGTCATCAAGAACGCGTGAGCAACGACGTCATCCTCGTCATCGTCGTCGCCACCGCGCTGGTGTTCGATTTCACCAACGGGTTTCACGACACTGCGAACGTCGTCGCCACCTCGATCTCGACCCATGCGATGCCGCCCCGCATCGCGGTCGCCTATGCCGCCGTCTTCAACTTCGCGGGCGCGTTCATCTCACTTGCGGTCGCCTCGACCGTCGCCAAGGACGTCGTCAACGGGGACGTGATCACCCCGACGGTCGTCTTCGCCGGGCTGGTTGGCGCGATCGCCTGGAACCTCACTACCTGGTACTTCGGGCTGCCGTCGAGCTCGTCGCACGCGCTGATCGGAGGCGTCGTGGGGTCTGCCTTTGTCGCCGACGGGGCGGATGCGGTGCTCGGAGACGGGGTTCTCGGCAAGGTCCTGATCCCGGCGGTGGTCGCGCCGGTCGTCGCCTTCGTCGTCGGCGTGATCGCGATCAACCTGGTCTACGGGATCGTCGGTCGCGAGCGCCCCGGTCCGGTCAACCGCGGGTTCAGGTTCGGGCAGGTGATCTCAGGCGGGATGCTGGCGCTGGCCCACGGGACCAACGACGCACAGAAGACGATGGGGGTGATCACCCTGGCGCTGATCGCCAACGGATCCCTCTCCTCCGACGCCGACGTGCCGTTCTGGGTTGTCATCTCAGCGGCGACAGCGATCTCGCTCGGCACCTATATCGGCGGCTGGCGGATCATCCGGACGATGGGCACGCGGATCATCAAGATGGACGCTGCGCAGGGCTTCTCGGCGCAGGGCGCGGGCGCCGCCGTGATCCTGGCCTCCTCCCACTACGGCTTTCCGCTCTCGACCACGCAGGTGATCAGCGGCGGGGTGATGGGGGCTGGAGCCGGCAAGCAGGTCTCCGCCGTTCGCTGGGGCGTCGCCGGGAACATCTTCGTGGCCTGGCTGCTCACGCTGCCGGCGGCGGCGGCGATCGGCGGCATCACCTACGCGTTCAGCCAGTTGTTCGGGGACGGCGCCGCGGGGCCGGTGATCATCTCGGCCCTCGGGATCGCGGCGACCGGCCTCGCCTTCGCCAGGCGCCTCCGGCAGGAGCCGCTGCCGGCGAGCGGTTAGGAGCGTGGGCCGATGATCGCCACCGTGGTCGAGACGAAGGACCTGCTGCTGACGGTCGCCGTGTCGTTCGTCGCCGGCGTCGGGGTTACCACCGCCTTCGCGATCCTGATCTTCGGCGTGGCCCGCTCGGCCGACATGGCCCGCGACGAACGGCCAGTCCTGGCGACCGCCGCCGGTGCGGTTGCGGTGGCGGCCCTGCTCGTGGTCGTCGCCTCGATCGTCGCGGGCATCGTTGTGATGACGAGCAAGTAGAGATGACCGCCGAGCAGCCCAGCCCCGACGAGCCCCGCGAGCTCGAGAGCGGCCGCTTCGAGAGCGAGGAGGAGCGGGCGGACCGGAACCTCTCCGACCTGCTCCAGGAGCTGCGGGTGGCGCTACCCGGCGTGCAGGTGCTGTTCGCATTCCTGCTCACCGTCCCGTTCACCAATCGCTTCGACGACCTGACCGGGTTCCAGGAGAAGCTCTATTTCGGGGTGCTGATCGCGGTCGCACTGGCGACCGTCCTGCTGGTGGCGCCGACGGTGGGCCACCGGATCCTCTTCCGGCGCCAGCAGAAGGAATACCTGGTGACGAACGCGAACCGGCTCGCGCTCGTCGGCATGTTTCTGCTCGCCGTCTCGATGTGCGGGGCGATCGCGTTGATCAGCGACTTCCTCTTCGATTCGACCACCGCGATCGTCAGCACGATCGTGATGGCGGCGGCCTTCATCGGCTTCTGGTTCACCGGCCCCATCCTGCGCCGGGCGAAGCTGCCCCCTCGGTGAACGGTTAGGTGCTGACCCTGCGGGCCTCGGCCCGCAGGGTGTCCAGCTCGCTCTCCATCTCCCCGAGAAACGGCACGTCCGGGTCCGCATGCTGGAGCTCGTCCACGTCCTCGCCCCAGAGCTCGAGCCTCTCCTCGAGGGTGGTGCCGAGGCGCTCGCCGCACGCCGGCCGATTCTCCGGTGCGACCTTGAGCCAGTCGCGCATATTGGCCACGCGATCAGCCGCGTAGATGACCATCGATTCGCCGCCGCTCTCGATGATCCGCCTGCGGAGGGCGCGCTTCCGTTCGGCGTACTCGGGGATCTCGGGATTCTCCGTGAGCGAATCCACCAGCTCGGCGACCCCGGGGCCAAAGCGCTCCCTGATCTCGTCGAGCTCGACGTCGGTCTTCTCGACCACGTCGTGCAGGTAGGCCGCCGCGAGCAACGCGCCGTCGTAGCCCGAGTCCGAGAGCAAACGCGCGACCGCGATCGGGTGCACCACGAACTGCTCGTCGGTCTGCTTGCGGTACTGACCCAGATGGACGCGCCGCGCGAAGCGGAGAGCGGCGGTCGCCAAGTCTGAGTCGGAGGGGGATTCGACGCGAGTGGACACTTGGGACGCCATTGAGCGAGGAAACGCTAACGGCGGATTCGTGATCTGGCAAACACCGCGTTTTGAATGTCCGCAAATTCCAAGTTGATCTGTTACATCGCGTTTACAACTCCGTTGACGGCATTTACATCGCGGGACCAGGGCGGCCATCGGCGCGCGGATCTAGAATCGCGGCGATGCTCCAGACCGTCCGGAACGTGGCGATCATCCTGGCCCTGGCGGCGGCGGTCGACTTCCTGCCGGGTGGAGGAGCCGCAGCGGCGACGGTGCTGGCCGCGCTGACGCTGATCTTCCTGGCCTCGATCGCCTGGCTGGTCTATCGCGTCTATCGCGAACAGCAGCTCACGCTGGCGACGCTCACCGACTCGCGGAGGGCGGGCCTGTTCGGCGCCGTCGGCGGAATCGGGCTCCTGATCGTCGCCATCTCCAACGACGTCTTCGACTTCCAGGGCGGGCTGGTGCTCTGGGTCGCGCTGATGGCCGCCTGCATCGCCGTGATCTTCCTGATCTGGCGCGAGGCCACGACTTACTCCTAGTCGTCGTACCGAAGGTGTCACCGGTCCGGCTCTGAGCCGGGACGTCTGACGCGCGTCCGGTCACTCGGCTCGGCCTAGCGTCGCCGCGTGTTCGGCATGCAAGCTCCGAAGGCGAGGGAGCCTGGCCAGGCTTCGGTGGAGTTCGTCGCGCTGCTGCCCGTGCTCGCCGCCTTCCTGGCGATCGCGGCGCAGACGGCGGTGGTCGGCTGGGCGCTGTGGGCGGCCGGCAACGCCGCCCGCGCCGGGGCGCGCGCCCAGGAGGTCGGCTCGGATGCGAGGGCCGCCGCGCGGGGGGCCTTGCCCGGGGCGCTTCGGCACGACGCGACAATCCGGGACTCCGACGGCGTCCGGGTGAGGGTGCGGGTCCCGACGCTGGTCCCGGGAATCACCCTGCCACCGG
>JBKPLC010000068.1:0-4405 GCA_046731495.1 Actinomycetota bacterium
CAGCGCAGCTGCTCGCCGTAGCGCCACCTCAGGGTCGTGTGGGCCGGCCAGGCGGAGTATGCCCACGGACAACCCGGGTCCGTGAAATGGGTGACCTCGATCACGGCACGGGCACACGTTAGCCGCGCTTGCGCATGCGCGCTCAGGCTCCCGCCTCGATGTCCTTCTGCTCCTCGCCGCGAGACTGAACCCGGACCGTCCTCGGCTTGGCCCTCTCGGATACGGGCAGCGTGATGGTCAGCACGCCGCCTTCGTATGTTGCGTCGATGCGGTCGACGTCGACCACCGCGCCCACCCGCAGCTCGCGGTTGAACCGGCCCTGCGGCCGCTCGCTGACGATGATCTCGTCCTCGTCCTTCTGCTCGAAGCGCCGCTCGGCGCCGATGCTCACGACGCCCGACTCAACGGTGACGTCGATCGAGTCGGGGTCCACGCCGGGCAGGTCCAGGTGGACGAAGAACTCGTCCCCGCGGCGGTAGGCGTCCATGGGAAAGCTGCGCGGCGCTCGCCCGCCGGAGAGGAGCTGTTGCGTCAGCTGCTCGAACTCACGGAAAGGGTCGTATCCAATCGCCATCCTGCTCCTTCCACTGGACTGTCACCCGCTGATTACCCGGTTCGGCAGGGAAACGCGTGTCCCATCCTCTGTCGCGAGCACCTGCTCTAAGGCGCGCTCGGCCATCACGCGCTTCGGCGTACCCCTCCTTTGACGCTGTTTTCATATGGGAGAATTCGTAAGTGCGGTGTCCGGCCTGCGGTCATCCGAGTCGTGAGGGCGCACGCTTCTGCGCCAACTGCGCAGAGCCGCTCCCGCAAGAGGTCACGTGCCCTCGCTGCGGCGCTTCGAACCTAGTCGGCCAAAACTTCTGTGATCGTTGCGGCAATCTGCTGGCAGAGCGCCGCGAGCCGGCGGCGCCCGCCCCGCGCTCCTACACGCCCGACCACCTCGCCGAGAAGATCCGCACGGCGAAGGGCAGCCTCGAGGGCGAGCGCAAGCAGGTAACCGTCCTATTCGCCGACGTGAAGGGCTCGATGGAGCTCGGCGAAAGCATGGACCCCGAGGCGTGGCGCCGGATCATCGAGCGCATGTTCAGCCTGATGTGCGAGGGGGTCCATCGCTTCGAGGGCACGGTCAATCGGTTCACGGGCGATGGCATGGTGGCCCTCTTCGGAGCCCCGATCGCCCACGAGGACCACGCGCAGCGTGCCTGCCACACCGCCCTCTACCTGAGCGAGCAGCTGGCGCGATACGCCGAGCAGCTGAAGCGTGAAGAGGGGCTCGACTTCTCGGTGCGCATGGGGCTGAACTCCGGCGAGGTGGTCGTCGGCGGGATCGGCGACGACCTCCAGATGGACTACACCGCGATCGGACACAGTGTCGGCCTCGGGCAGCGGATGGAACAGCTCGCCGAGCCAGGCAAGGCCTACCTGACCGAGCACACCGCCGCCCTCATATCCGGTTACTTCGAGCTGCGCGACAAGGGGCTGCTGGAGGTCAAGGGCGTGCGGACGCCCCTGAGGGTGTACGAGCTCGCCGGCACGGGGACGGCGCGCACCTCGCTAGAGGTCGCCGGAGCGAGAGGCTTCACGCCCTTCGTCGGACGCGAGTCCGAGCTGTCGAGTCTCACGACCGCGCTCGACCGCGCGGTGGCCGGCAAGGGCCAGGTGCTCGGCGTGGTCTCAGAGCCCGGTCTGGGCAAAAGCCGGCTCTGCTACGAGATCGCGCAGCGCTGCCGGGAGCGGGGCATCGCCGTCTACGAAGCCCATGGGGTGGCGCACGGAAAACGGGTCCCGTGGCTGGTCGTCTTGGAGTTGCTGCGCGGCTACTTCGCAATCGGTGGGCAGGAATCCGAGCAGGCGGCCCGGGACCAGGTGGCGGGCAAGGTCCTCCAGCTCGATGGGTCCCTGAGCAGTGCCCTGCCGCTGCTCTTCGAGTTCCTCGGTGTGCCCGACCCCGAGCGCCCGGCCCCCCGGATGGACCCGGAGGCCCGCCAGCGCCAGATCTTCGCGACGGTGAGGCGCCTGATCCACGCGCGCAGCAGGCGGGAGCCTGCCCTGATCCTGATCGAGGACCTGCAGTGGCTGGACGGCTCGAGCGAGGCGTTCCTCGAGAACATGGTCGAGGCGCTGCCGGGGACGCGCACGCTCCTCCTGGTGAACTTCCGCCCCGAATACCACGCCGGCTGGATGCAGAAGTCCTATTACCAGCAACTCCCGCTGCCGCCGCTCGGCGTGGAGGCGATCGAGGAGATGCTCGAGGATCTGCTCGGGCCGGATCCCTCCCTCGACGGGCTCTCCCAGCTGATCGCGGAGCGGACGGGGGGCAACCCGTTCTTCATCGAGGAGGTCGTCAAGAGCCTCGTCGACAAGGGCAGCCTAAGCGGGGAGAGGGGCGCGTATAGGCTCGCCCGCTCGGTTGACGAGGTGACCATCCCGCCCACGGTCCAGGCGGTCTTGGCGGCGCGCATCGACCGGCTCCCGGAACGCCAGAAGGCCGTGCTCCAGAGCGCCGCGGTGATCGGCAAGCACTTTCCCGAGGCCGTCCTGCGGCACGCGATGCGGCTCTCGGGCACGGAACTGGAGGATGCGCTGCGGGCACTGATCGCCGCCGAGTTCGTCTACGAGGAGTCGCCGTACCCGGAGTCCGAGTACGCGTTCATGCATCCGCTCACGCGGGAGGTGGCCCTCCGCTCGCAGCTCGCCGAGCAACGGGCGGGCATGCACCGGCGGGTGGCGGACGCTATCGCCGAGCTCTACCCGCACAAGCTGGACGAGCAGGCCGCGCTGCTGGCGCAGCACTCGGAGGCCGCCGGCGACCTGCTAGCGGCGGCGCAGTGGAGCGCGCGCGCCGCCGGCTGGGCAGGTCTGAGCGATCCCGGGGCCGCGGCTGGTCACTGGCGCAAGGTCCGCACGCTCGTCGAGGGGCTGCCCGAGAGCGCCGAAGCCGTGACGCTTGGCCTGACGGCACGCATCTGGACACTTCGCCTGGCATGGCGGGTCGGGGGGACCGAGGAAGAAGCGGCGGCGATCTTCGCGGAGGGAAAGGCGATGGCCGAGCGTGCCGATGACCTTCGCTCGCTGGCGATGCTGACGGTCGCCTATGCGGCGATCCGCGGCCTGACGGGACACGTTGAGGACTGGGCAGACCTCGGCTCCGAGGCGCTTCGGCTGGCGGAGCGGACCGGGGACCGCGGCCTTCAGCTGGCCGTGCGCCCGCCCCCCACATATGCGCTGTTCATGCTCGGCCGACTACGCGAGGCGCTCACGACGATCGAGCGGGGGCTCGAGCTGGCAGCCGGCGATGCTCGGCTCGGCGCCGACACCCTCTTCGTCAGCCCCTACGCCTGGTCGGTCATGACGAGAGGCTTCCTGCTGGCCTACCTTGGCCGTCTCCCGGAGGCCTGCGAGGGGCTCGACAGCGCGATGCAGCTCGCCCGCGATCAGGGGGATGTCGAAGTCCTGGGCTACGCGCACGCGAACCGCGCGTGGCTCGCCAGGCAGAACGGCGTGGTCGAGTCCTCGCTCGCGCACGCTCGCCAAGCCGTGGACATTGCCGAGCGGATGGGCAACGCCTACGCTCGCACCCAGGCCTACAGCTGCCTGGCGCTGGCGCACGTCTCGCGCGAGGAATGGGACGAGGCGGTGGAGGCCGGGGAGCAGTCACTCGCGATCTCACGCGAGCGCCGCACCGGTCTCCAGTTCGAGCCCTGGACGCTGGCCACGCTCGCCGAGGCGTATCTGGCCCGAGGCGATGTGGGGAGGGCGCGCGCGACGGCGGAGCAGGGAGTGGCGCTCGCGCGCGGACGACACATCAAGATCCTCGAGCCGCTCACACTGCTCTCGCTCGCGCGCGTCCTGCTGGCCAGCGAGGGCGCGGGGGCGAGCGCGGAGATCAAGGCAGCGCTGTCCCGGGCGCTGGCGTTGGCGAAGGAGATGGATGCCCGGAGCGAAGAGCCGCTCGTGCACGTGGAACTGGCCGAGCTCGCCCGCGTGACCCGCGACGACGCAGGGTGGGAGCGCGAGCTCCGGGAGGCGCACGGGCTCTTCACGGAGATCGGCGCGGACCGCCACGCGGCGGCCGCTCTCAGCCGCGCGCTGAGCGCCCCTCCCACGGGCCGCCGGTCCTGACGCGTGGCCCTACCCGGGAGCGCGCTCGCCGGCACCGGGCGGCGCCACGTTGCCCTCGCCGGCGGCCACGTCCGCGGACTCTCGCGTCACCACGAACGCCACCGAGGCGACGATCACCGCGGCCCCGATCAGCGACGAGAGTCGGATGTCCTCGGAGAGGAGCAGCCAGCCGAGGAAAAGGGCCACCACCGGATTCACGTAGGCGTAGGTCGCGACCTTGGAGATCGGCGCGTTCTTGAGCAGCCAGACGTAAGCGGTGAAGCCCACGACAGAACCGATC
>JBKPLC010000069.1:0-8426 GCA_046731495.1 Actinomycetota bacterium
CTTGCCCGGGGGACCTACACCCTCCCGGTGATCCTCTCGATCGAACGCGATCCGGGGCTGGCTGGTTCGCTTGGCGGTGCCATCGCACCGGCCGACCTCGCCCCTCTGGTCGAGCGAATTCGGGCCGCAGCCGGCCCCGCCCAGGCCAGCGCACGCGGCCGCGAGCTGATCGAGGCCGCCCTATCTCCGGTCGCCGAGATTGACGGCGTGGAGACCCTGGTTGCGATTGGCGGGCAGATAGCGGAGGACTGCAATACGGCGGTGGCTCAATGAGTGGGGCAGTGGTGGACGAAGCCGAGGTTGTGGTCGTTGGTGGAGGTCCATCGGGCAGCAGCGCAGCGGACAAGCTCGCGGAGCTGGGTCACGACGTGCTGCTCATCGATCAGAGCGGATTTCCGCGCGACAAGCCCTGCGGCGACGGTCTCACGCACGCTGCCGTCGCGACCCTGGAGCGCCGAGATTTCGGGGAACTGATCGCCGAGAGCCAGCCGATCGAGGACGTCCGGGTTGTTCTGGATCACGGCGCGCAGTTGGCCGGCTGGTATCGCCCGTGGCCGCAGCCACCGAGTCACGCTTGCACCGTCCCCCGACGGACCCTCGACTCAGCCCTGCTCGAGCGTGCGATCGATCGAGGTGCCCGCTTCCGTCAAGCTCGAGTCGATGCCCCACTGATCACGGACGGCGAGGTCAGCGGCATCAGGCTGGCAGGCGGCGCGGGCGAGGTGAGGGCTCGATCGGTCATCGCCGCCGATGGCGCAACATCCAGGCTCCGCCGTGAGGCGGGTTTCCCACGCGACCCGATGGGCTCCCATGTCTACGCGCTCAGGCTGTACGCGCACACGGACCGCCCGCTCGATCCGGTGTTCGACGTCTACGTACCCCTGCTCTATGACGGTGGCCTGCTCGCCGGCTACGGATGGGTGTTTCCGGTCGATCAGCATCGCGCCAACGTCGGCGTCGCCTACTACGAGCCGCCGCCCGGTCGGCCAAGGGCGCGCATCAGGCGCGTGCTCGAGTCTTTCCTCCAGGACCTGCAGTCACGCAATGGCGACAGATTCGGGCGGTTCAGCGAGCCGAGCGATCCCATCGGCGCACCGATCGCCACTCAGTTCCGACCGGAGGCCTGCGAACTGGGACGGCTGATCTTCGCGGGCGAGGCAGCCCGGGCCGCCGATCCGCTCAGTGGGGAGGGGATCTCGTTCGCTCTGGAGTCAGGCGAGTCCGCCGCTCAACAGGCTCACGCACTGCTACGCGGCGCCCCTCGACACTCACAAGGAACCGTGATCGCGCGTCGCTATACGCGGCTTGGTCAAGACCTTGCCCTGCCGGCGCGCCTTGCAGCGGGGGCGGCAACCGGGCTCAACCTCGTGGACGGCGTGTACCTGCCGTACGTGCACAAGGTGCAGCGGGTGACCAGCTTTGCCCCCGACGATCCCGTCTTCGGGCACACCGACGTGTATGAGGCGCTCGCCGGCTCGAACCCCGAATTGGGCGACGACCTCGACAGGGTCAACGAGGCCGTGCTCGATTCCCTGCGAACGAGGTTTCCGTTCACTCTCGAGGTCAGCCATCGTGAGGCGCGCGCAGGTGGGGGGCCGTTCGCCGCCGCGCTCATGCTGGCCGTGGCCGCAACGACCCGCGGTGTCGAGGGTCCGCGGCACGAAGCCGCGGCCGCAGTCGAGATCCTCTCGCTGGTGTCGGGGGCCTACTCCTGCATCGCGGACCAAACGAGCTCGGAGGCCGGGCGCCTCAACAACATGCTCTCCCTGCTCAGCGGCGCTTACCTGATGGCGAGTGCGCTGAAGCGGGCGACGCAGTCAGGGAACCCGGTCGCGGCCCGGATGCCGCATGCCGGCAGGACGCTGCTCGAGTGTCACTGCAGCGAGATGGAGGATCTCGGCCGGATCGAGCGCTCCGTCGACCGATATCGGCAGACGTCCGGGCGCGAGGCCGCTGCGATCGCCCGGCTGGCCGCGGAGCTTGGGACCGGAGCCGCGAAAGACGACGACCGGAACAGCCTCCTCGTACAGGCGTCGGCGGAGTTGGGTCAAGCCTGGCGCATCTGCAATGAGATCCGTGACCTGACGGTCGGCGATGAGCTGATTGGCAGGGCCCCAGGGGACGATCTTCGGGCGGGGCGTATCACCCTTCCGCTGATCTTCGCCATCGACGACGACCCGGAGCTGGGTTCGGAGCTGGAGTCCAAACCGGACGCCGCAGGAGTTCGTCACCTGCTGAGCAGGGTGCGGAATTCGGGTGGACTGGAACGTGCCGCTCAGGACTGCCTGGAAAAGGTGCGGGCGTGGGAAAACGGTCTCGGAAGCGCCCAGCTCGGAGGCAATCCGGCGCTGACCGCCCTCGGGCGGCTCTGCATCGATCGCCTGACCGTGCAGGTTTGATGGGTCAGGAGGTCCGTCGCCGGTCGAAGAGCCCGATCCCGGGCACGAAGCGACCGACGCGCGCGGCGTAGTCGCGGTAGGCCTCGCCGTGGGTGCGGAGCAGGTAGGGCTCCTCGACCGCGCGCACCTGGATCTCGAGGCCGGCTGCGATCACGACCACTGCCGCGAACCCGAGCCAGGTCGGGACCATCAGCGCGAAGCCGGTCCAGCCCACGAGCATCGCCGAGTAGATCGGGTTGCGGATCAAGGAAAACCAGCCGCCGGTGATCAGGTCCGTCCGCTGGTCGTCGCTGACCCCGATCCGCCAGTTCTCACCCATCCCGAGCTGGGCGAGGAAGACGGCGATTCCTCCGGTCGCGGCAAGGGTGACTCCGACGACATGCAACGCGCCGACATCGAGGTCGTCGATCGGCTCGAGGGAGTCCTGGAGCACCAGTTGGATCGAGACGACTGCCACGGCCATGCCGCCGACGAACAGAATCCCGCTGAGCCAGTCGAGAACGCCGGCGTCTCGGCGCAGCCCGATCAGCCCGGTCTTTCCGGTGCGCCGCAGCTGGATCGCCACCCGAACGAACAGGGTGAGCACCACGAAGACGACCAGCATCGCGGCAGCGAGCTTGGCCATGAGCGGCTAGTCGCGCCGGCGCTCGAGCTCGGCGACCAGCGCCTTCGTGTGCATCGCGGCGAGCAGGTCGTTGAGTGGCTGGGTTCCGGCCTCGATCAGCTGCATCGCGGCGTCGGGATCCATCTCGCCGGCGAGCCGCTCCATCAGCACGTCCACCTCCTGCTTGACCAGCGCTCCCATCGCCTCCCTGTAACGGAGGGTGTCGTAGACGGTGAAACCGATTCGCTCCTCATAGCCGCCGGCCCGGAAGCGGCTGATCGCCTCCACGATGCGGACGTCGGTCGGCGAGTAGCCCTTCTCGTCGGGGGTGAGGACCTCGAGCTCGGCGAGCCGGTCGAGCACGTCCTGCGGGATGTCGTAGCGGTGACGGACCTCGGCCGCGCTGACCCGCCCGCTCTCCCCGGCGAGCGCGTGCTCGAGCAGCTTGTCTCCCAGCTCGATCAGCGCCTTGGCCCGGTCCGGATCCTCGTCGAGCAGGTCCTTGATCACCCGCAGGGGCATGTAGCGCTCCTCCTGGAGCTGCTTGATCATCCGGATCCGCTCGACGAAGTCGGCCGGGTAGTAGGCCATGTTCCTGGAGGTCTTGACCGGCTCCGGCAACAGGCCCTCGCGCAGGTAGTGCTTGATCGTGGCCGCCGAAACTCCTGAGGCGCGCGCCAGCTCGCCCATCCGAAGCATCTCGTCCTGCGGCGCTTTGGCCCTTGCTGCGCTCACGCGAGGAACGGCTCCTGCTTCGTAGCCGCATCGGGGCCCTTGACCGCTCCCGACTCCTCCAGGTCCTTGACGTCCTGCTCCGAGTAGCCGGCCTCGCCCAGCACCTCTGCGGTGTGCTCGCCGAGCGCCGGCGCGGGCCGGTGGACGTCGGCGGGAGTCCGCGAGAGCTTGATCGGGAAGCCGAGCTGCTTGACCTCGCCGAACTCGGGCTGCTCGTAGGAGATCACCATCTCCCGCTCTCGGACGAGCTCGGACTCGAGCGCCTCGTCGAGCTCCAGGACCGGCTCGATCATCGCGTCGTGCTGGTCGTTGAAGGCGCGCCACTCCTCGCGGGTGCGCCCCCGGAAGATCTCGGCGACCTGCGCGTGCGCGGGCGAGCCGGGCTTCTCGAATTGCTTCTCGATCAGGTCCTCACGGCCCACCCCCCTGCAGAAGGTGGCCCAGAACTTCGGCTCGAGGGCTCCGCAGGTGATCCAGCCGTCCTTCGCCTCGTAGGGGCGGTAACAGATGATCCCGCCGGAGAGCATCACCTCGCCGCGCTTCGGCACCTCGCCGGAGCCGAAGTAGCGGCCCGCCTCCATTGCGAGCCAGGCGAGCGAGCCGTCGGTCATCGAGATGTCGACGATCTGCCCCTCGCCGCTCCTCCGTGCCTCCGCCAGCGCGGCCAGGATTCCGACCGCGGCCATCAGGCCGCCACCGCCGAGGTCGGCGATCTGCGCGCCCGACTGGACCGGCGGGCCGTCTGCCTCGCCGGTCAGGCTGAGGATCCCGTTCAGGCCGAGATAGTTCATGTCGTGGCCGGCCCGGTCTCGGTTCGGCCCGTCCTGGCCGTACCCGGTGATCGGGCAGTAGACGAGGGCCGGGTTGGCCTGTCGCAGCACGTCGTAGCCGACGCCGAGCTTGTCGAGGACGCCCGGGCGGAAGCTCTCGACCAGGACGTCGGCCGACTCGGCCAGCTTCAGCAGAGCTTGTTTTCCTTGTTCCTGCTTCAGGTCGAGGCGGATCGAGCGCTTGTTGCGATTGAGCGAGAGATAGATCGCCGAGCGGGTGCCAAGCGGCGTGTGCTCCTCGGAGCCGTAGTACGGCGGCGCCCAGCGCACGTAGTCGCCCTGCCCCGTGTCCTCCACCTTGATCACGTCGGCGCCCAGGTCGGCGAGCAGCAGGGTGCAGAAGCCGCCCGGCAGGAGCCGGGTGAGGTCGAGCACCTTGACGTCCTCGAGCGGCCGGCTCACTCGGAGGCCTCCGTCGCCTTGATCGGGTGCCGGAGCACCTCGCGGCGGGTCGGCTCGTCGCGCCGCGGAACGCCGAGCATCTCGCGAGCCTCCGCGACGGTCGCGACCCGGCGCCCGACGTCCTCGGCCATCTGGCGCGCCTTGGCGATCAGCTCTCCGTTCGACTTCGCCATCTCGCCGTTCGGCAGATAGAAGTTGTCCTCGACCCCGGCGCGGACGTTCCCGCCCATCACCAGCGCCGCGCCGAGCAGCCGCCACTGATCGCGGGAGATCCCGATCACCTGCCACTGGTTCTGGCCCTCGGGCCCGCCGGGGATCTGCTCGGACATCAGCGCCACGTTGCGCGCGTTCGGCCGGATGCCGCCGTTCACCCCCATCACCAGCGAGATCTGCAGCGGCTCCTCCAGCAGGCCCATGTCGAGCAGCGGGTCGAGGTTGGCGACGTGGCCCGCGTCGAAGCACTCGTGCTCGGGCTTGACGCCGAGCTCGCGCATCGCGGTGAGGAACTCGATGATCGTGTCGAAGCTGTTCTCGAAGACGGCCTTGAAGACGAAGTCCTTGCGGCGCTTCGAGTACTTCGCGTAGTTCATCGAGCTCATGTTGAGAGCCGCCACGTCGGGCCGGAGCTCGCGGAGGTAGGCGATCCGCTTCTCGATCGGGACGCCGATCGCCCCGGTCGAGTAGTTGATGATCACGTCGTCGACCTGGGCCCTGATCGCCTCGGTGATCGCCCTGAAGTCCTCGATCTCGTAGCTCGGGGTCCCGTCAGGAGTGCGGGCGTGGATGTGGATCTGAGAGCCGCCCTCGTCGACGATCCGCCGGGCCTCGGCGGCGTACTCCTCCGGCGTGTACGGGATCGCGGGGCACTGGTCGCGGTTGGCGATCGCGCCCGAGATCGAGCAGCTGATGATCACCGGATCCTCGAAGCGGCTCATGCAGGTACCCCTCCAGTCGGCGAAACCTCGACGTAGACGGTCGGGTCCCCGCGCCCTCCAAAGGTCGCGTAGTAAACGCGGCGGAGCAGACCGTAGTTGGACCGCAACGCCGCCTCCGCCATCCGCTCCTCGACGGGAGAAACGACTCTCGCGCTCCCCTCCGCGAGCGGGCCCAGCGGCTTGCCGCGGAACGAGCATGGCCCAAGCCTCACGTGAGGGTTCCGCCGGATTCGCTTCACCTTCGCGTTGCGTTCACGGGTATTGAGGTAGGCATGCCCCCGCTCCAAGCCGAACCAGACCGGCGTCGGGACGGGCTCACCCGATCGACGGAAGCTGATCACCAGGCAGTACTTGTGTCCACGAAGCGCATCGAGATTCGGAGCGGTCCCCGGCTGGTCCGCGGCCTGGAATGCCTCGGGCGCCCTCAGCCGGTCCAGGAATCGGTTCAGCCGTCTGGTCAGGGTCATACAGGCATCACCCGTTTTCCCCATTCGGTCGCGCGGCCCGATTGGCGTTCGAAACGTTTGACGCGACCACCCGCCCTCTTGCGGTCTCGATGGCCTCGTCGAGATCGAGGAAGCTCTGCGCGCGCGCGAACTTGCCCCCCCGAAACCAGCTCACCATCGCCATCGGCGGGTCGAGCTCGAGCCCACTTCCTCGCCCCTTGGCGTGTATCCGGCAGAAGACGATCACTGCGTCGCCTACCTCCCGGAACTCCTGGACCTCCACCTCGAACCGCTCCCAGGTCTCCTCCAGATCGGCGAAGAAGCGCCGGATGCCGTCCGCTCCCCGAAGTGTGCGCCGCTCCTCCCCCTCGATGCTGCCGGCGACGGCGGGAGTGAACTCCATCTCGGGGACGCAGTTCGCGATCACCCAGTCGGGGTCCCGTCGGTTCCATGCATCCACCGCGCCGCGGGCGAGCTCGATCCGGTCGCGGCTCATACCGGCATCACGCCGTGCTTCTTCCAGGGCCGTTCGACCCGCTTGTTGGCGGCCATGCGGAGGCCGCGGATGATCGTCGGCCGCGTCTCGCGCGGGTCGATGATGTCGTCGATCATCGCGTTGCCCGCCGCGATGTAGGGGTCGATCTGCTCGCGGACGGCCTCGAGCATCTGCTCGCGCGTGGCCTCCGGGTCGTCCGAGGCCTCGATCGCGGAGCGTCCGATGATGTTGACCGCGCCCTCCGCGCCCATCACCGAGATCTCGGCGGACGGCCAGGCCACGATCAGGTCGGGCTCGTAGGCCTTGCCGTTCATCACGTAGTAGCCGGCGCCGTAGGCCTTGCGGACGACGACGGTCACCTTCGGCACCGTCGCCCGGGAGACCGCGTAGAGCATCTTGGCGCCGTGCCGGATGATCCCGGCGTGCTCGACTTTCGAGCCGACCATGAATCCCGGCACGTCCTGCAGGAAGACCAGCGGGATGTTGAAGGCGTCGCAGAGGTTGATGAAGCGCGCCGCCTTGTCGGCTGAGTCGTTCTCCAGGATTCCGCCCAGCTGCTTCGGCTGGTTGGCGACGATGCCGACCGGCTGGCCTCCGAATCGCGCGAGGCAGGTGATGATGGTTTTGGCGAATTTCGGCTTGATGTCGAAGAACTCGCCGTCGTCCGTGATCTCCCGGATCACGTCGTACATGTCGTATGGGTGCCGCGGCGACTCCGGGACGATGTCGAGCAGCTTCTCCGACATCCGGTCCTCGGGGTCCTCAGTCTCCCGGACCGGCGGGCGCTCCTCGCAGTTCGGCGGGAAGTAGGAGAGGTAGTCCTTGACGACCTGGATGCACTCGTGGTCGTCCTTCACCTCGAGGTCGCCGACCCCCGACTTCCGGCAGTGCACCTTGGCGCCGCCGAGATCCTCCATCGAGATGTCCTCGCCGGTGACCGCCTTGGTCAGGTGCGGCCCGGCGAGCGCCATCGCGCCCTGGCCGACGACCATCGGTACGAAGTCCGAGAGCGCCGGGATATAGGCGGTCCCCGCGGCACAGGGGCCGAGCATCGCTGCGACCATCGGGATCACACCCGACATCACCACCTCCTCCTGGAAGAGGTGGCCCGAGCCGGCGAACAGAGAGCCGGCGGCCTCCTGGATGCGCGCGCCGGCGGAGTCGAGCAGCCAGATGAACGGCATCCGCTTGCTCAGGGCCATCTCGCGGAGGCGGGCGACCTTGAGCTCGCCGGTCATCCCCATAGAGCCGGCCATCACGGTGAAGTCGTAGGCGGCGATGCAGCAGCGGCGCCCATCGATGTCGCCCCAGCCGGTGATCACGCCGTCCGCCGGCGCCTCCTTCCCCTCCATCTGCCGCTGCGAGAAGTGCGGCCGGCCGTGGATCCCCATTTCGACGAAGGTGCCCGGATCGCAGAGCAGGTCGATCCGCTCGCGGGCAGTCAGCTTGCCGCGCTCGTGCTGCAGCGCGATCTTCTCCTCGCCGCCGCCGAGCTTCGCCTTCTCGCGCTTCTCGTGGAGGTCCTCGGTGAGGGCCTTCATCCCGGTGTCCTCGCCGCCCTCGACCTTGTCGGGTGCCT
>JBKPLC010000070.1:0-8052 GCA_046731495.1 Actinomycetota bacterium
TCGAGGAGTGCCACGCCCGCTACGGCGACATCTTCACCTACCGGTTGCCGTACGAGGGGACCTGGGTCTTCCTCTCCGATCCCGACGCCGTCAAGCAGGTCTTCACCGGCGACCCGAGGTTGCTCCATGCGGGCGAGGCGAACCTCATCCTGCTACCGATCCTCGGCGAGCACTCGGTCCTGTTGCTCGACGAGCCCGAGCACATGGCACAGCGCAAGCTGATGCTCCCGCCCTTCCACGGCAAGCGGATGCAGGCCTACCGCGACGTGATGGCCCAGATCGCGGCCGAGGAGATCGAGCCTTGGCCGACCGACCAGCCGGTACGGACGCGCCCGCGGATGCAGGCGGTCACGCTGGAGGTGATCCTCCGGGCGGTCTTCGGTGTGGCGGAGGGCGAGCGCTTGACCAGGCTGCGCGACGAGCTGCGGCGGACGCTCAACCTGCTCGCGAAGCCGAGGCGCGCGTTCTTCATGGTGCTGCTGGGGCCCCGGCGGCTCCGGAAGTTTCCGCCGTTCCGCCGGATGATCGAGCGCATCGACCGCCTGGTGTTCGAGGAGATCAGAGCCCGGCGCTCCGCTCCCGACCTGGCCGAGCGGGACGACATCCTCTCCCTCCTGCTGCAGGCCCGGCACGAGGACGGCCGCCCGATGAGCGACCGCGAGCTCCGCGACGAGCTGATGACGCTGCTCGTCGCGGGTCACGAGACCACCGCCACTGGCCTCTCCTGGGCAATCGAGCTGCTGGCGCGGCACCCCGCCGAGCTCGAGCGGCTGGAGACCGACCTGGCGGCCGGCGGCGAGGAGTACCTCGACGCAGTGATCAAGGAGACGCTCCGGTTGCGGCCCGTGATCGCGCTGGTCCTCCGCAAGCTGGTCGAGCCGATGGAGATCGGTGGCTGGGCGCTGCCCGCCGGTGTCTCGGTCGCTCCGTCGATTTACCTGGTCCACCGGCGCGCGGATGTCTATCCGGAGCCGGACCGCTTCCGGCCCGAGCGCTTCCTCGAGCAGCAACCCGGCACCTACACCTGGATCCCGTTCGGTGGCGGCGTGCGGCGCTGCCTCGGCGGGGCCTTCGCGGAGTTCGAGATGGCGGTGGTCCTCAGGGAGCTCGTCTCTCGCCGCCGGATCCGGCCAGTCGGCCGCGAGCCCGAGCATTCGGTCCGCAGCACGATCACCAACGTTCCGAACCGGGGCGCCGAGGTGATCGCGGGAGCAAGATGAACCCGGACGAGCACACCTTTCTCTTCTGCGACCTCGTCGGCTTCACGGCGCTGGCCGACGCCGAGGGCGACGAGCGCGCGGCGGCGGTTGCGGCCGCCCTGCAGCTCCGCGTCAAGGAGGTGACGGCCGAGCACGGCGGTGAGGTGGTGAAGCGGATGGGGGACGCCGCGATGGTCCGCTGCTCGGACGCCGGGGCGGCTGTTCAGCTCGCCCTGGGCCTGGTCGAGCGGGTCGATTCGGACCCGATCCTGCCCCCGATCAGGGTCGGCATCCACAGCGGCACCGCCGTGGCGCAGGAGGGCGACTGGTTCGGGCGAGCGGTGAACGTCGCATCGCGGCTCTGCCACGTTGCCGCCGGGGGCGAGGTGCTCGTCAGCGAGAGCACCCTTGGTCGGGCGAGCCAGCTTCGCCGGGTCGCAATCGGGGAGCGCAGGCTCCACTGGCTCAAGAACGTGACGGAGCCGGTCGCCGCACGGACCGCTGAGCTCGAGCGCCGGGTCGGTCTGGCCCAGAGGCTCGGGTTGACGAGCTGCCCGCTCTGGACGGATCGGTCGCATGCGACGGCCGGGGGCGCCGCCTCATGAGCCCGTCGCTCACCCGCAAGGAGAAGCAGGCGAAGACGCGCTCGTCCCTGCTGCGGTCCGCGGCGAAGCTGATCTGCCGCAAGGGCATCACCGAGGCGTCGGTCGATGACATCGCGACCGAGGCCGGCTACACGAAGGGGGCGTTCTACGCGAACTTCAAGAGCAAGGAGGAGATGTTCCTCGTGATGCTCGACGAGCGATACGCGACGGAGCTGGAGCGCCTGGAGGCCCATCTCCCGGGCGAGGAACCGGTCCAGGAAGTCCGTCAGTCGGCCGAGGACTTCATCCGGTTCGTTCGCTCGGATCCCGAGTGGCCGCGTCTCTACTTCGAGTTCGTCGTGTACGCCGCCCGCAATCCGGAGTTCCGGGAGGAGCTCGCCACCCGGAACCGCGCGATGCGCGAGCGGATCGCCGAGGTGATCCGCAACTGGGCCGCCGACTTCCCAACGGAAGCGCCCTTCCCTTTCGAGGACATCGCGCGAATGCTCTTCTGCCTGGCCGACGGCTTCCTCGTCCAGCAACTGATCGAGCCGGACCTCGACGAGGATCTCTACGCGACGATGAACACGACCCTCTTCAGGGGCATCGCCGTGTCGTCGCTCGACCTCGACATTGAGGAGTTGGCCGACGCTCAGGAGGCGAAGTCGCGCAGGGCCGGCGCCGGCCGGTAGGCCTCGCCCCTCACCTCGCGCAGCTCCTCCAGCACTCCGAGCGCCCGGCTCCAGCCGAGCCGCTCGCCCCACTCGAGTGGCCCGATCGGCCAGTTGTACCCGAGCCGCATCGCGGTGTTGATGTCCTCCTCCGAGGCGACGCCCTCGCCGAGCGCAAAGCATGCCTCGTTGGCGATCGTGGCGCCGAGGCGGGTGAGCACCGGCGCGGCATTTGGACCCGCCAGCTCCTCCAGGCGGTCGTCGTCGAGGATCGGCCGCTCATCGTCGACCTCGGGGTCGCGCGGCCGGTGCGGGGTGTCCTTCTCGTAGGAGTAGAACCCGCGGCCGGTCTTCCGGCCGAGGCGCCCCGACGCGACGATCCGCTCGTGGATCGGCGTCGGCCGCCAGCGAGGCTCGCCGAAGGACTGCTCCCAGAAGGACTTCGCCACCGCGAAGTTGACATCGAGCCCGATCAGATCCATCAGCTCGAAGGGCCCCATGCGCATCCCGGCGCCGAGGCGGACGATCCGATCGATCTCGTCGTGAGCTGCGACGCCCTCGCCCAGCATGCGCAGCGACTCGAGGAAGAACGGCCGCACGCAGCGGTTGGCGACGAAGCCGACCGAGTCACGGGCGCGGATCGGCGTGCGGCCCATCCCGCGAGCCACCTCCGTTGCTCGGTCCAGGGCGGGCTCCCCGCTCTCATCGCCGGCCACGATCTCGACCAGCTGCATCAGCGCCGGCGGGTTGAAGAAGTGCATGCCGACGATGCGCTCCGGGCGCTCCACGGCCGCCGCGATTGCCGTTACCGAGAGGGATGACGTGTTGGTGGCGAGTGCGCAGTCGTCGCCGCAGATCGTTGCGAGTCGCTCGAACAGGTTGCGCTTCAGATCGAGGTCCTCGGGCGCTGCCTCGATCACGAGCTCGCAATCGCGGAGATGCTCGATCTGCGTGTCAGTGCGAAGTTGCTCCAGCGCGTCGGCCGCCTCGATCTCACTCCAGCGTCCCCGCTCGGCTCCGCGGCGCATCCCATTGCGGATCATCTCCAGTCCGCGGTCGAGCTGTTTCTGGTCGATCTCGTAGACGTAGGTCTCGTAGCCGCCGAGCGCGGCGATCTGCGCGATGCCGGCACCCATGGTGCCGGCCCCGACGACGCCGACCCTCACTCGGGCGAGGGCGGGACCATCGCGTTGATCCCGGTGGCGTCCCGGCCGATGATCAGCTTGTGGATCTGGGAGGTGCCCTCGTACAGGGTGGTGACGCGGGCGTCTCGCAGGTAGCGCTCGACGGGGTAGTCGTCGACATAGCCCGACCCGCCGTGCACCTGGATCGCCATGTTGGCGCAGTCGACCGCCGCCTCGGTCGCGTAGTACTTCGCGATCGAGGTCTCGACGGTATTCCGGACACCGCGGTCCTTGAGATCGCCCGCGCGGTAGACCAGCATCCGGGCGGCGTCCCGCTTCACGATCATGTCGGCGATCAGCTCCTGGACGAGCTGGAAGCTCCCGATCGGCACCCCGAACTGCCTGCGCTCCTTTGCGTAGGCGACCGAGGCGTCCACGCAGCCGTCGCAGATGCCGACGCAGCCGGCGGCGACGCTGTAGCGGCCATTGTCGAGCGCGCTCATCGCGACCTTGAAGCCGTCGCCGATCTCGCCGAGCATCGCGTCCTCCGGGACCTGGACGTCGTCCAAAGAGATCTCCGCGGTGTCCGAGGAGCGGAGGCCGAGCTTGCCGTGGATCTCCTGGGAGGAGTAGCCGTCGTTGGCGGTCGGGACGAGGAAGCAGGCGAGCCCGCGGTGCTTCTTCTCCGGGTCGGTCTGGGCGAAGACGAGCGCGACGTCCGCGACGTTCCCCATCGAGATCCACATCTTGTTGCCGGTGATCGTCCAGCCGGAGTCCGTCTTGGTCGCGCGCGTCCGAAGGCTGGCGGGGTCGGAGCCCGCGTCGGGCTCCGTCAGGGCGAAGCAGCCGAGGGCCTCGCCGGAGCAGAGCCGAGGCAGCCACTCGCGCTTCTGCTCCTCGGTGCCCCAGCGCTCGATCGAGCCGCAGACCAACGACGTCTGCACCGAGACCACGGTCCGGGCCGAGGAGTCGGCCCGGCCGACCTGCTCGACGATCAGCCCGTAGCTCACGTAGTCGAGCCCGCGGCCGCCGTAGTCCTCGGCGACTGGCGCGCCGAGGTAGCCCATCTCGCCGAGCATCGAGGCGAGCTCGCGATCGAAGCGGCCGGCGCGATCGTTCTCGCGGACGCGGGGGGCGATCTCGTTGTCGGCGAAATCCCGCGCGGTCTCCGAGATCAGGCGTTGCTCGTCTGTCAGCTCGAAGTCCAAGAAGCGGTCTGAGGCTCAGCGCGAGGCGGAGGCGGCGAGCTCGCGGTCCAGGATCGCCGCGAATGCATCCGCCGCCTCGCGGGTCCGGCTTCCGGGACATTCTTCCATCTCCGTTTCATCCACCGCCGACACGGCCTGCACCTCCCTGACCGTCGAGGCGAGGAACACCTCCGTCGCGCCCAGCAGCTCGTCGAGGGAGTAGGTGCCCTCCTCGACGTCGAGCTCGCGGACCAGCCGGTCCCGCGTGATCGAGGCGAGGATGCCCACGTCGAGCGCCGGCGTGCGCAGCCGCCCGTCGGAGACCCAGAAGATCGTCGAGGTCGGAGCCTCGAGTACCACTCCGTCGGGGCGCACCAGCAGGGCTTCATCCGCGCTGCGCGCCACCGCGAGCCGGGTCGCCTCCATGTTCGCCGCGTAGGAAAGGGACTTGACCCCGTTCAGGATCACCGTCGGGGAATAGGTGACGGTGGCCAGGGTGATCGACTCCCGGTCCGCGTATGCGGGCAGGTTCTCAGTGAACGCCAGACGCCGGCCGCCGCGCGTGGCGACCAGGCGGAGCTGGCCCTCGTGCTCGCCGAATTGATCAAGCAGGGCTGCGATCTCCGGCTCGAATGCGGGGCGGTCGAGCGGGAGCTCGATCGACGCGGCAGAGCGCTCCATGCGGTCGAGATGCTCGCCAAGAGCGAACGGGCGTCCCGCGTACAGGCGGATCACCTCGAACACGCCGTCGCCGCGCAGGAGACCGTCATCGGCTGCTGGTATGCGTGCCTCCGGCGTCTCGGTTATTTGTCCATCGACGCTGGCGAGTTCGGGCACGGGCACGAGCATGCTCAGGCGAGGCTATCGGGCCGAGCGCTTGCAAGCGCGCTCCCGCGGGCACTGTTAATCATCCACAAAACTTGGTATAAGCAGTCGCATCGCAGTGGGCCGGTGGCCGAAGGCCACATCGCGCTCCCCCGTCAGTTGGGGAGGATTCGGACCCACGGCGAGCAGCAGCAAAGGGATGTAGTGGATTCAGCAAATTGGATTTGCGTCCAACCGAGGAGGCGTCGATGTATCGCCATCGAAGGAGAAGGAAGCTACAGAGAAGGAGGCGTGCGACAACCGTCGCGGCCTTTGTTGCCGTGCTTGCGTTCGTGGTGGGAATCCCGACGCTGGCTGCGGCCGATCCTGTCAATGATGCACTGAACAGCCTGGGTCTGGGGAGCGGGGGCTCCGGTGGCGGTAGCGCGACGCCCAATGCCGGTACGCCTGTCCCGCCGTCTTCATACACACCTCCGATTCACGGCACCAACCCGCACGGTCAAGGATCCGATGCGGTTGTTGACCTGACGCCGTCGGACTCGAACCCGTATCCGGGTCAGCCAGACGGCGACGAGGAGCTGATCGCCGGTGACTCGCGCGGTGAGCAGACGAGTGACGGCAGCTATCACGGCAACGTGTCGCTGCTCTATCTGTTCGGCAACGCGATTCTCGGCATCGAGACTGCCCCCGGCGAGTCCGAGGACGGTCCGCTCCAGCCCGTTCAGGACGGGCTGAACCAGCTCTGCGACGCGAGCAATGGTCAGCTCTGCGTCTCGCTGCTGGAGATGCACTCGTCGACCACGGGTAACTCGTCGACGAACTCGTTCGAAGCACTCGGGGCTCACCTCGGCGGCGAAAGTGGCATCAACGCCGACGTGGCGACGTCCCACGGCAACATCGCGGACGACGGCACCTGCCAGACGGCACATGGTGATTCGTCGGTCGCCGACGCGAGCGTCGGCGGCGCGCTGTTCGCGGATGCCCTCCAGGGCAGCTCGACCAGCACCGCGTGCAACAACGGTTCGCAGTCGGTCGACCAGAGCTCGAAGGTAATCGGGCTCGGACAGACCGAAGACAACGGCATTCCGCTGCCGACAGAGGGTTGCGAGGACGGCACGCCCAACACCAATTTCACGGCGTTGGCGCCCCTGCTCGCGACTGTTTGTAATGCGGATGACACCAACGGCAGCCAGACTGGCGCGCCCTACGGCGTCCGAGAGGCACTGACACTGTTCGCCCTGATCACGGGCGATACGGCGGTCCTCAAGGTCACCGGCGCCGGTCCGGAGAGCCACGCCGTGGCTCCGCCGGGTGGCACCACCCCGACGACCCCGGTTACCCCGGGCGGCGGCACCAAGGGTGCCGGCGGCAAGGGTGGCGGCGCCGGCGGTAACGGTGGCGGCGCTGGCAACGGCGCTGGGGCCGGCAACGGCTCCGCGGCCGGAGCGGCAGCGGCCGGTAACGGTCAGCTGGCGTTCACCGGTGCCGATCTCCTGGCCCTGGGCATGGTCGGAACAGCCCTGATCCTCGGAGGGCTCGCTCTGACCTCGGCGGCAGGACGCCGTCATCGCCAGACGGTCTAGCGGCGGAAGCGGAGGGGGGAGCGCCCAACGGCGCTCCCCCTCACGCCGCCGCAATAGGACGGAGAAGCCGAGCCCGAACGGGGGCTCGGGTTCCTCCTCGACTCGCACCCGCCCCGCGAGGCTTCAGCGCCCGCGGGAAATCTGGGGCAGGCGGAGCGTCGCCATCGGCGTGCTCCTCGTCGCGGTCGCCGTGATCGGCGGGCTCGTCCTGCTGATCACCGGCGGCGACGACAACGGCGACGGCACGAACTCGGGCGCGCAGTCACCGCAGGCACAGGCCCTCCAGAACCAGTTCCTCAAGAAGACGGTCGTCCTGCCCGACGACGGGATCTCGGTGCGCCGTCCGGGGAACTGGACGGACGACAAGAACAACGGCGTGGTCGTCCTGCGGAGCGCGGACCGCTGCGTCGCGATCAACCTCTCAGCTCCGACAGACGCGAAGGGCGCGAAGGGCCTCCGAAGCGATTCGCTGGCCGCCCTGCGACAGAACTTCAAGAAGGTGCAGGTCTCTGGAGGCGGACGTGCCCAGGTCGGTGGGATCCCAACCACGACCAAGGCGGTCACCCTCACCGATGATCAGGGAAATAAGCGCCGGCTCCTGCTCAGCATCGGCACCGGCAAGAAGAACGCCTACCTGACCGAGGTGGTGCTGGGGAATCCCTCCTGCCAGGCCGACCTCGCCCTGGCGCAGGTCGTCCTGACCTCGATTCAGTTCACGAAGTAACGCGGCTCAGAGCGCCTCGACGACCGTCGCGACGCCCTGTCCGACGCCGACGCAGAGCGTGGCGATGCCGTAGCGGGCGCCGCGCCGGCGGAGCTCCCAGACCAGCGTCGTCATCAGTCGCGCGCCCGAGCAGCCGAGCGGATGCCCGAGGGCGA
>JBKPLC010000071.1:0-19440 GCA_046731495.1 Actinomycetota bacterium
CCCCCGGCCCGAGCAGCAGCACGCCCGCCAGTGCGGTCGCGATGAGCAGTATCCGTACCGCCTTGCGCGACATGGAACCCGACCTTACTGCCTGGGGGCGGATGGTTTCCAGGAATAAGGTGCGGGCCGATGGCCCCCGACCCGGACTGCCGCTTCTGCCAGATCGTGGCCGGCGACGAGGCCGCGCACGTGGTCTTCGAGGACGAGCGCACGCTCGCCTTCCTCGACAACCGCCCGCTCTTCCCCGGCCATTCGCTGCTCATCCCGCGCGACCACCACGAGACGCTCGCCGACCTCCCCGACGACCTGCTCGACCCGCTCTTCGCCAACGCCCGCCTGCTCTCGGTCGCGATCCCGAAGGCGATGAAGAAGCCCGGATCGTTCGTGGCGATGAACAACGTCGTCAGCCAGAGCGTTCCTCACCTCCACGTGCACGTCGTTCCCCGCAGGGCCAAGGATGGGTTGCGGGGCTTCTTCTGGCCGCGCACGAAGTACGGCTCGGAGGAGGAGATGCGGGAGGTCGCCGAGCAGGTCCGCCGGGCGGTGGCGCGAGCTAGCTGAGCTTCGCCTTGACCGTGGCAGGGGAGCCGAACGGGATGTCGGCGGTCACGCTCACCTTCGCCGAGCTCTTGCCCCTCAGCTTGCTCTTGCCGGCCTTGTTCAGCTTCACTCGATCGGTCTGAGCGCCGGCCGCGAGCGAGACCGTCGCCTTGCCGATGGTGGTCTTGCCGAGCTTGGCGGTGAGCGTGGCGCCGTCGATCTTGGTGCTGGCGTTGACCCCGACCAGGATCCCCTTCTTGATCGCCTTGGAGAGGTCCTTGCTCTTCAGCTTGAGGCTGGCGCTCGGGCGGGCCAGCGCGGTGCCGGCGCCGGTCACCTGGAGCGTCGCCTGCATCGTGCTCGGATGGATGGTGCAGAGGAAGGTGTAGTTGCCGGTGCTCAGGTACTGCGTGCCGTTGACCCCGGCGGCGCCACCCGAGATCGTTGGGCTGCGGAAGAGAGCCTTCCCGTCGGGGCCGGTCTGGTTGGCCGTCGCGTTGTGGCTGCTGCCCGTGACCTGCAGCTGCGCGACCTGGCCTTGGTCGATCGTGTAGGTGCTGGCGTCGAAGGTGTTGTCCGCCTGGCCAATAATCGTCGAGCCCGCCGCAATGGCAATCCCGGCGTAGACCATCGCGCCAAGCACAGCAGCGGCGATCGCCAGCCAGAGTCGTCTCCCTGTCGTCCCTCGCCTCAGCATCCTTGCCCTAATAACGCAGTTCTGGCCGAAAAGGATTGGTCTTTGCTCAGCCCGTCGGGGTGACCCGGTAGGCGTCGAACACCGATTCGACGTTCCGCAGCCGGGAGATGCACTGCTTGAGCTGCTCGGTGTCACCGACCTCGAGCACGAACCGGTTCTTCACCATCGGGTGCTTGGTCGTGCACCTGGCCTCGAGGATGTTCAGGCCCGCCTCGGCGAAGGTCCTGGAGAGATCTTCGAGGAGGCGGGTCCGGTCCCAGGCGTCGACCTGGAGCTCGACCCGGTAGGAGGACTCGTTGTCGCCGTCCCAGCTCACCTCGGTGAAACGCTCGGGCGCCTTCTTCAGAGCCGCGACGTTGCGGCAGTCGGCGCGGTGGACGGTAATCCCGCGGCCGAGCGAGACGTAGCCGACGATCTCGTCCCCAGGAACCGGGCGGCAGCACTTGGCGAGGCGGACGACGACGTCGTCGATCCCCTTCACCTTGATCCCGAAGCTGGTGGCCTCCTTTGTGCGGCGGCGAGCGTCATCGGTCCCCTTGATCAGGCCCTCGGCCGGCTCCTCCTCGACGGCCTCGCCGCGCTTCAGGCGCTGCATCACCTTGTTGGTGACGACCTTGGTCGAGATCTTCGCGTTGCCGAGCGCGATGTAGAAGTCGTCGGCCTTGCGGAAGCCCATCTCTCGAATCACGTCAACCAGGAGCGGCGAGCCGGCGAGCTTCTGGTACGGGAGCCCCTGCTTCTTGAACGCCTGGGCGAGGTCCTCGCGGCCCTTGTGCTCGGCGTCCTCGCGGCCCTCGCGAGAGAACCAGGCGCGGATCTTGTTGCGGGCGCTCCTGGTTCGGACGAGCTTCAGCCAGTCCCGCGAGGGCCCACGGCCCTGCTTGGCGGTCAGAACCTCGACGATGTCGCCGCTCTGGAGCTGGTAGTGGAGCGGCACGATCTTGCCGTTCACCTTCGCCCCCACGCACCGGTGCCCGACGTCGGTGTGGATCGAGTAGGCGAAGTCCAGCGGCGTGGACCCCGCGGCGAGGTTCTTGACCTCGCCCTTCGGGGTGAAGACGAACACCTCGTCCTCGAACAGGTCGACCTTGAGCGCCTCGAGGAACGCCTGCGGGCCTTGGTCCTGCTCGTTTTCGACGAGCTGCCGCAGCCAGGTCATCTTCTGCTTCGGATCCCTGTCGGCGCCGCCCTCCTTGTAGATCACGTGCGCCGCGATCCCGTACTCGGCGAGCTCGTGCATCTCCGGGGTGCGGATCTGGATCTCGAGCGGGCGACCCTCGGGACCGATCACGGTCGTGTGCAGCGCCTGGTAGGCGTTCGCCTTCGGCATCGCGACGAAGTCCTTGAACCGCCCGGGCAGCGGCTTCCAGAGCGAATGGACGATCCCGATCGCGCCGTAGCAGTCCTTCACCGAGCCGACCAGGACGCGCATCGCGGTCAGATCGAAGATCTCGTTGAACTCCCTGCCCTTCCGGGTCATCTTCGTGTAGATCGAGTAGAAGTGCTTGGCCCGGCCTGAGATCTCCGCTTCGATGCCGACCTTGTTCAGTTCCTCGGCGAGGAACTTGCCGGCCTCGTCCACGTAGCGCTCGCGCTCGGCGCGCTGCTGTGCAACCAACTCCTTGATCTCGTCGTACTTCCGCGGGTGGAGGGTGGCGAAGGCCAGGTCCTCCAGCTCCCACTTGATCGCGTGGATCCCGAGCCGGTGGGCCAGCGGGGCGAAGATCTCGAGCGTCTCGCGCGCCTTCTCCTGCTGCTTCTGCTTCGGCAGCGCATCGATCGTGCGCATGTTGTGGAGGCGGTCGGCCAGCTTGATCAGGATCACCCTGACGTCGGTGGCCATCGCCACCATCATCTTCCGGTAGTTCTCGGCCTGACGCTCGTCGCGGCTCTTGAAGGTGATTCCGGTGAGCTTGGTGACGCCGTCGACGAGCTGCGCGATCTCGTCGCCGAAGGCGTCGCGGACCTGCTCCAGGCTGGCGCTGGTGTCCTCGACGGTGTCGTGGAGCAGGGCGGCGCAGAGGGTGGCGGTGTCGAGGCGCAGGCCGGCGCAGATCCGGGCCACGCCCAGTGGATGCGTGATGAAGTCCTCGCCGGACTTCCGCTCCTGTCCGGCGTGGCTCTCGCAGGAAAAGGCGAAGGCGCGTTCGATCTCCTGGCGGTCGACCGGCTCGGCTGCGTCGGACTTGTGCTCCTCGATGACGGCGAAGAGGTCCCCGAGCAGGGCGCGCTGGTCGGCGGTGAGCTCCTTGGTGATCGAGTCCGCGCGTGGGGTGCGCCTACGCACGTCGACCTCACCGACCCGCGTGTGGCCGCGGGTCTGCGCCGGGGCCTGCCCGACGGCGGCCTTGCCGTCGCCCTCTACGTCGGTTGTGGTCTGTTTCGCAGGAATCGGATTGCCTCCTCGTGCCTGGCGAGGCAGGCGGTGTACGCCCGTGACCGCGCCAGATCCGTCCTCTCCGAGGATAAGACCCGCACGCCGCCGCCGCCGCGATCGGGCTTCCACTCGCAGAGCCCGAGCTCCTCGAGGACCCGCAGGCAGCGCGCCGCGACCTCAGGCGTGCGCGGGTAGTCCGAAGCTCCCATGAGCAGCGCGCGGAGCCCTGATCCCCCCGCCTCTCCCCCGCCCTCGGCCAGACCCCGCCAGATCTCCCCGATGGCGGCACGGAGCTCCCAGTCCCTGGCGAGCAGCCGCTCGGTGAGCTCGAGCTCGGGCGGCCCCCAGGCGAGGTGCAGGTATCCGCCGTCCCCGGTCTGGGCGAGGCTCTCGAGGGCCTCGCTCGGCGCCGGGTCGACCACGACGAGGTGCCGGAACGCCTGAGGGGCTTCCGGACGGAGGGCCAGTGTCGTCCAGTCGGCGAGGACGAGCCCGGCGACGGGCGGCTCGGCCAGCGCCTCGTCAAGCGAGCGAGCGCCGCAGCGGCAGCAGGCGATCCGCGGCAGGGCGGCGCCGAAACGGCGCGGGTTGGCGGCGGAGGAGGCGAGCCGGGAGCGCCTGGCGGCGTCGGTGCAGACGGCGAGCACGGGCTCGCCGCTCGAGATCAGCTCGGCGAGGGAGGCGACCGCGGCCCCGCCGCGTCGGTCGATCACGTGCCGGCGCGGACCCTCCGCAGCCCTCACGTCGAGCAGGTGTCCCGGGCGGCCGCCGGCGATCCGCTCCAGCTCTCGCTCCAGGCGCTCCCACCATTCCTCGTCGGGAGCGGGACAGCCCTCGCCGCAGCGCCCGGCGTCGGGATCCGGCGCCTTCTCTTCCCCGAGTGGATAGAGCTCGCGGACGACGACGCGCGGCTGCTCCGCCCCGTTCCAGCGATCCACCTCGAGCTCGATCGAGAGGTCGAGCGCCTCGTCCTCGCGCCGCGAGAGTTCGCCGTTCATCCCGAAGGCGACACCGAGCGCCCGGCCGGCGCCGCTCTCCAATTGGAAGCGGGAGTGCTTGCCCTCCTCCCCCAGCGGCCGGATCTCGCGCAGCCGACCCGATGGCACGAGGAGGCGGGGGCCCGGATTCCCCATGCCGAATGGTCCGAGGCTCTCGAGCTGGCGGGCGAGGTCCATCCCGATGCCGTCGCGGCCGACCCCGACGAGGGCGTCGAGGCGCTCCAGCCGGACCAGATCGGCGGGGTCGAGCTTGGAGGCGGCGTGTGCCACGAAGGCTTCCCTGAAGTCCTCGAGCCGATCGGCGTCGAGCTCCAGACCGGCGGCGGCGCGGTGCCCGCCGTAGCGGTTCAGGTGATCGGCGCAGGCATCGAGCGCCGCGACCAGGTCGAAGCCGGGGATGCTGCGGGCGGAGCCCTTGGCTCGGCCGCCGTCGACTGAGAGCAGGATCGTCGGCCGGAAGTAGCGCTCGACCATCCGCGAGGCGGCGATCCCGACGACGCCGGTGTGCCATCCCTGGCCGGCCAGGACGAGGCCGGGCGCCTCGCGCTGCTCGAGGGTCAGGTCGGATCTCGCTCGCTCCGCCCCCTCCACCACCTTCTGCTCGGCCCAGCGGCGCTCGGCGTTCGCACGGTCGAGCTCGGCGGCGATGGTCGCGGCCCGGTCCGGATCGTCCGTGAGCATCAGCTCGACGCCGGCGTCCGCCCGATAGAGGCGGCCGGCGGCGTTGATCCGTGGGGCGAGCCGGAAGCCGAGAGCGGAGGCGTCGACCGCCTCCGGATCGACGGATGAGGCGGCCATCAGAGCCCGAAGCCCAACCCGGGGACCGTCGCGGAGCAGCCGCAGGCCCTCCCGGACCAGGCGGCGGTTCTCGCCGACGAGGGGGACCATGTCGGCGACGGTCGCGAGCGCGACCAGGTCGAGATCGCGGTCGCAGGGATGCCGGCGGCCTCCGACTGTCTCCACGGCTCCCCGTCCGCCCGCATCGGAGAGCGCGATCGCGAGCTTGTGCGCGACTCCGGCCGCGCAGAGACCCTCGAACGGGTACTCCGAGACCACCGGGTGCACGATCGGGCAGTCGGGCAGCCGCTCCCCGGGAAGGTGGTGATCGCTCACCACTACCCGCATCCCGGCAGCCTTCGCCGCCGCGACCTCCTCGACCGAGCCGATGCCGCAGTCCGCGGTGATCACCAGCTGCGTGCCGCGCCGAGCGAGTTGCTCGACGGTCCCCATCGTCAATCCATAGCCGTCGGAGTGCCGGTCGGGGATCAGCCAGTCGCAGGTTGCTCCCAGGGAGCGCAGGGTCGAGACCAGGATCGCGGTCGAGCAGACCCCGTCGACGTCGTAGTCGCCGTGGATCGTGATCCGGCCTCCGGCGCGGGCGATGGAAAGGACGAGATTGCAGACCTGATCGATTCCGTCGAATTCCTTCGGGTCGTGCTCCTCCCTCGCCTCGAGGAAGCGGCGCGCGGCGTCGACGGTCCGATAGCCGCGGCGGACCAGGGTGACGGCGACCGGCTCGGCCAATTCGAGCTCCGCGGCGAGCCGACGGACCTCCCCGTAGTCATACGGATCGGCCTGAAAGGCTCGAGCGGGCTCTGTCGAGGCCATCCCGCCAACTTAAGTTCGGCCCCCGACGGAATCTTCGGTTACTGCGTGCAGCGCACCGCGCTGCGGTCGAGCGGCGCACCCTCCGCGTCCACGAAGGTCAGGAGCGCGCGTCCAGGGCGAATTCGGATCCGGAGCGCGCCGTGGTCGGTGTCGTCGGCGAACTGAACCCGTGGATCGGAGCGGTCGACGGGGTAGATCTCGTTGCCGCCGGCCCCGTCGACGTACTGGGTGATCCCCCCGACCGGGCGCAGCCGCTGCATGTCGTGGTCGTGACCGGCGAGCAGGATTCGCGCGTGACCATCCAGCTCATCGACGAGGCCCTGCAGCGCATCGAGGTCGCCGTGCAGGCCCGCGCTGAAGCGCGGGTGATGCATGAAGGCGATACGGCAGTTGCCGTAGCGGGGTGTGGCGTCGATCAGGTGGCTGAGCCAGTGGAGCTGATCGGCGGACGTGGGGAGATTCGAATTCAGGCTGATGAGCTGCCACCCCGAGACCGCGAACGCGTACCAGAAGGGCGGCGGCGTGCCGCGGACCGCGGTCCAGTAGGGGACGTAGCCGGTCGCGACGTTCGGCCACTCGTGGTTGCCGATCGTCGGCGCGGTGACCTTCCCAACGCGCCCGTACAGGGGCCTGTAGTTGGTCTCGAACTCTCGAGCCGTTCCCGTCTCGTAGACATCACCGAGATAGAGCAGGCGGTCCACGCGGTGGTTAAGGACCATCCCGGCCACTCCCTCGGCCTCGGGGCGGCCGACGGCCGCGTCGCCCACCGCCCAGACGATGGACTTCGGCCTCAGACGTGACCGCATCCACCCGTGCGCCCGGCCATTCGGGCCGAGGTACGCGGGCTGATCCGTAGATGCCGAGCTGCGCTGATCCTGAGCGGCCGAGGTCGTTGCGTGGTCGTCGCCGCCGCCGCCGCACCCGCTTGCGATCAGTGCGGCAGTGACGACCAATCCTGCGATCACTGCCGGCCTGAGATTCAGCCTCATTCACCCACGATATGCGCGGAACGGAGAAGGACTCTGATGGTCATGGCGGCGGCCGCCGGTTCCTCCTCGATCGATCGCCATGTGAATCGCAGCACGTCGTAGCCGAGGACCTTCAGGCGGGTGTCGCGAGCGCGGTCCCCCTCGAATGCCGTCCGGCTTCGGTGTGCGTGCCAGCCGTCAACTTCGACCACCAGCTGCTCGCGGCGCCAGAGGAAGTCCACGACGAACCTGTCTACGCGAACGTTCACCTCTGGCGGGGGAAGGCGGTGGCGACGACAGAGCGCGAGGAACTTCGTCTCGAGCTCGCTGCGCGTGTGGTCGGTGGGGATCTCGCCCGTGGGCAGACCGAGGAACTCGGCCTCGCGGAGGGCCGAGGCGAGCACCTGGCTGGGGAGGGTGCGGCGAAGATCCTCCAGGGTTCGCGCGGGATTGGTTACGGGAATGCCGTCGCGCCGTGTGCACTGGGCTGGGGAAAGGGTGATTGATCGATGGAGGCGGATTCCCTGGCGCCGCGCTCGACCACCCTCACCCTGGACCGTCACGTCCACCGGGGTGTTCTCGCCGCGCCCACCGGCCCCTGATCGCCGGTGGGCGCGGCGGAGCATTCCCCACAGCTCTCCCGCGCTTCGATGGCTGAGCACTGCACCGTCACCGCAGGCGAGCACCGCTGCCATCCCTCTGCCTTCATTGCTCAGCTGCGGATGCCCGACGGCGTACACACTGCGATGGATGCGGTGAAGGCGACCGGCGGCGACCGATCTCCTGATGGCGCTGGCCGAAATACCGAGCGCATTCAACTGCCGCGATGAAAGAACACCATGCTGGCGTGCGGCAACGCGCGCGATGGCGGCGTCCCTACCCTGGTTGGCGAGTTCTTGCCGGATACCGGCAACAAGTCGCCAGGGGCGCCGATCTCTCCCCCTTCACTGCCGGTTTTCGTCCCGGCGGTCGTCAGCCGAGCGGCTAGATGTGCTCGGCTTCCACGCCCGAGCGGACGCCGATGCCGTAGACGACCGCGAGGCCCACAAGGGCGCCGGGCACGGCGTAGAGGGCCGTGGCGATGTCTGTCTCACCGATCCCCTGTCCGAGCGCGATCTGCGCGATCGCCCCGCTGACCATTGCCCCGGCCGCCGCGCCGATGAACGCGCCGACGATCCCGCCCCAGAAGCGATCCGGCACGAAGACGGTGAAGTGCCAGAGCGCGACGCCCATCGTGAACCAGACCAGTGCTGCCATCAGCGGTTCCTCCCGTGCTTCTTGCGCCGCTTCTGTCGTCGTCCGCCGCCCTGCTGCTCGCGGACCCGGCGAAGCGCGGCAGCGCTCGCCTCGCTGAGCTCGGGCCGATCGGGTTGCGCCTGGCCGTCGCCGGATTCAGGCGGGCCGTCGCCACTCCCCGCACCGTCCCCTCCGTCCGTCGCGCCGACTGGAGCCGGCGGCTCGGGCTGAGGCTGAGGCTCAGGCTCAGGCGCGGGCGGCGGCGCCACCGGTCCCGGCGGCTCCGGGACCACGCCCGGCACCTGCGAACGGCTCGGCGCGGGCGCGGCGGGCACCGGCGTCTCGGCGCGCACCGGCTCCGGCGCCTCGCCCTCGCGAGCGACCAGGTTGTCCTCCGGGAATGCCGGGACGACGCCCATCTGTTCCTCGATCCGCTCGCGGCGGCGCCGATAGGCAGGCTCACGCTCCTTCCAGTGGGTCAGCACCGGGGAGGCGATGAAGATCGACGAGTACGTACCGGACGCGAGCCCGACCATCATCGCGAAGGCGAAGTCCCTCAGCGTGGCGCCTCCGAAGATGAACAGCACCGTCACCAGGAAGACGCTCGACAGACCGGTGATCAGGGATCGGGTGAGCACCTCGCTCATGGAGCGGTTGACGATCTGCGAGAAGGTCGCGCGCGGCAGCCGCGGCACGTTCTCGCGCACACGGTCGAAGACGATGACCGTGTCATAGAGCGAGTATCCAAGGATGGTCAGGAATGCGGCGACGGTACCGCTGGTCACCTCCCTCCCCGTCAGCGAGTAGACGCCTCCTGTGATCAGGATGTCGTGGATCACCGCGATGATCACCGGCACCGCGTACTTCGGCTCGAACCGGAACGCGACGTAGCCGGTGATCACCAGCAGCGAGAAGATGATCGCCTCGATCGCGCTCCTCGCGACCTGCTCGCCGAAGGTCGGGCCGACCGTCGTCGAGTTGAACCCGTTCTGGACGATGCCGTACTGCGACTGCAGCGCGGGCTGAACGCTCTGGACCTCCTCCGGGCTCGCCTTCGAGTCGATCTCGAACACGTTGGTCCCGAGCTGCTTGTTCGAGGCCTTGGTGATCTCGGGATCGCTGACGCCGGCGGCCTCGACGGTGGAGCGAACGTCGTCCACGGTCGTCTGCTTCTGCAGCCCCACGGTGATCCGGCTGCCGCCCTCGAAGTCGATCCCGAGATTGAGCTGCTTGCTGGCGAACGCGATTGCGCCGACCAGGAGGATGCAGCCGGAGAGCGTGAAGAAGTACTTGCTCGCCCGGCTGAAGTCGAAGTGCCAGCGGATCCGCTGCTCGGTGCTCGCGCCGAGCGCCGCCGGGGAGCGCATGAACCGCGCCCGCCCGAACAGCCCGAGGAACGCCTGTGTGAAGACCACGGCGGTGAACAGCGAGGCGATCGTCCCGACGCCCAGGGTGAAGGCGAATCCCTTGACGTTCGCCGTCGCGAGCGCGAAGAGGATGAACGCCGTGATCAGTGTGATCACGTTCGCGTCGATGATCGTCGCGATGCCTCGGCGGTAGCCGGCGGAGATCGCGCTCAGCATCGATTTGCCGCCCCTCGCCTCTTCCTTGATCCGCTCGAAGATGACGATGTTGGCGTCGGCCGCCACCCCGATAGTCAGGATCAAGCCCGCGATCCCCGGCAGGGTGAGCGTGATCGGGATCAGCTTGATCAGGGCGAAGAAGAGCACCCCGTAGATCGCCAGCCCCACCACCGCGACGAAGCCGAGGAAGCGGTAGTAGGCGAGCAGGAAGAGGCAGACCAGCAGCAGCCCGACGATCCCCGCCTTCAGGCCCTGGTCGAGCGCCTCCTGGCCGAGGGTCGCGGAGACAGTCGAGCTCGAGATCTGCGTGAGGGTGACCGGCAGGGCGCCGATCTGCAGGATCTGGGCGAGGTCGTTCGACTCTCCCTGCGTCAGCCCGTTGATCTCAGCGCCGGTCCGCCCGTCGATCCCGTTCGGGTTGTCGACGAAGTTGACGATCGGGCGGGACTTGATCTGCTGGTCCAGCACGATCGCGAAGTGCCCGGAGTACTGGTCGGCGAGCTGGGAGTTGCCCGCCACGCCAGGTGGCGCGTTCTGCAGTCCCCTCTGCGCGATCGCCTTGGTGACGTCCGAGAACTCCTCCCGCCCCTGGTCCGTGAAGCTGAAGGTGACGTTCGGCTGATCGAACTGGTCGAAGCTCGCCTTCGGGTCCTTGATGTCGGTCCCCGAGAGCGCCGGCCGGTCCCGGATCACGAACCAAGCAGCCGCGTTCGGATCGTCGGTTTGCTCCTGCCCCGCCTGCGCCTCCTGCTGGACGACGAGCGTTCCCTGCGGGACGGTCAGGACCTCCGTGTTGGGGGGCTGTTTCTGGCCCGGGAGCTCCGAGAACAGATCCCTCTCGACCTCGCTCGGCCCGGCGATCCACGCGTGGGTCTGCGAGTTGAACAGGTAGTACTGCGGTCCGCTGGTCGTGCACTTGTTCTCGAAGCACTCGGGCTGCTGCTGGGAGGCAAACTTGACCGCGTCGTAGTAGCGCGGGAAATCCCGATCGGCCCGGGGCTTGTTCGTCGTCACCGGGTTCGGGATGACGTTCGGCTCCCAGTCGTACATGTGGAGCTGTGCCGTCTGCCCGACGTTCCTGCTCGCGTCGGCCGCGTTGCTCACGTCCGGCAGGCCGACCCGGATCGAGTCGGTGCCGATCCGCGAGATCTCCGGCTCGGAGACGCCGAATGCGTCGGTCCGCTTGCGGATGATCTCGATCGCCCGATCCATGTCGGAGCCGTCGATCGTCGGGTTCTGGGGGGTCGGGCGCGCCTGGAAGATCAGCTCGGTCCCGCCCTTCAGGTCGAGCCCGAGGGTCGTCTTCTTGGTCGCGATCACGATCCCCGACCCGATCAGGAGCAGGGCGACGAACGCCAGGATGAAGATGTTGCGGCGGCGATTACTCACGAGGTGGCTGGCTCAAGCTAGCGGCTGAGCTTGCTGAAGCGTAAACGCGATCCCAGCGGCCGAAGAGCGGCGCGCCTACTCGGGCGTCAGGACCAGCAGCAGCCCACCGTCGTCGTCGTAGGCGGGGAAGAGGTCCGCCACCGCCTCGGTCGGGAGGTCGCCCTCTGCGTGAACCGCGACCCGCTTGCCGAGTGAGCGGACGCCCCACTCCAGGGTGGTCTCGATCGGGTCCGTGTTGCCGTTGCCGTCGGCATCGGCTGTCTCGCCGCCGTCGCCCGGATCGATCCACTCGAGCCCCAGCACCTCCTGGACGGGGCGGCCGATCACCTGCTCGTCCTTCAGGCCGGTGAGCTCGAAGGCGCCCTTGCCCAGGTCGAGCACGCGCCCGTCCTGGTCGCAGGTGAAGAACGCGGCCCCCGGCGCCGGCATGTAGTCGTCCAGCAGCTCGAACAGGAAGCCGAAGCCGCACTTCGAGCAGCCCTTGGGACGGGTCGAGAAACCCGCCGTGCGCTCCCCGCTCAGTTCCCTGTTCCCGCAGTTCGGGCAGATGAAGTACGGCATCCTGCTTCAAATCTAGCCGACCGGTGTCAGCTGCCCGCTCCCGAATCGTGCCTAGAACAGGCTCGCCATGCCCTCGGGAACGGGCAGGCCGAGGTGCTCGTAGGCCCGCTCGGTGAGGACCCGGCCGCGCGGCGTCCGCTTGACCAGCCCCTGCTGAAGCAGGTAGGGCTCGACGACGTCCTCGATCGTGTCCGCCTCCTCGCCGATCGCCACGGAGAGGGTCGACAGCCCGACGGGCCCGCCGCCGAACTTGCCGGCCATCAGCTTGAGCAGCTGGCGGTCGTGCCGGTCCAGGCCGGCCCGGTCGACCTCAAGCATCTCGAGCGCGTCCGAGGCCAGCTCGCGATCCACCCGGCCTCGGCCCTTGACCTCGGCGAAATCGCGGACCCGGCGGAGCAGCCGGTTGGCGACGCGCGGCGTCCCGCGGGCGCGGCTCGCGATCTCCTCCGCCCCGTCCTCGGTCACCTCGATCCGGAGGATGCCGGCGGAGCGCAGGACTATTTGGCGCAGGTCGCCGGGGTCGTAGTGCTCCAGCCGGTGCGATACGCCGAACCGGTCGCGAAGCGGAGTGGTCAGCAGCCCGGTACGAGTAGTGGCGCCGATCAGGGTGAAGGGCGGCAGGTCGAGGGTCACGGTCCGCGCGCCGGCGCCCTGCCCCAGTACCACCGGGAGCCGGCGGTCCTCCATCGCCGGGTAGAGCGTCTCCTCGACCGCCCGGCCGAGCCGGTGGATCTCGTCGATGAAGAAGACGCTGCCCGGCTCGAGGCCCGTCAGGAAGGCGGCGATGTCTGCCTTGCGCTCCAGAGCCGGGCCTGCGGTCTGCACCATCGGGACCTCGAGCTCGGCGGCGATGATGTGCGCGAGCGAGGTCTTGCCCAGGCCCGGCGGACCGGCCAGCAGAACGTGGTCGAGGGGCTCTCCGCGGCGCCGCGCGGCCTCGATGAAGATGCCGAGCTGCTCCGTGACCTGGACCTGGTTGACGAAGTCCGCCAGCTTGGGCGGCCGGAGCGAGCGGTCGAAGTCGTCGTCCGCGCCGACGGCCCGAGCGTCGTGGATGACGATCTCCTCGTCGTCCTCGACCCTCGGCGTCCGGATGCCCTTCCCCGGCTCGACGCTCATGCCGCTTTCAACCCCGCCGCGCTCTGGAGTGCCGATTGCAGGATCTCCTCAGCGCTCCCGCCCTCCGCGGCCGACAGCAGCTTCGCCGCCTCCGGCGGTGTGTAGCCGAGATTGAGCAGCCCCTCGCGCGCCAGCGAGCGGGGATCGTCCTCCCCCGCCGCGGCCGCCGGCGCATCGGCGTCGCCCTCGATCTCGCCGGCCACCTTTTCGCGCAGCTCGACGATGATCCGCTCGGCAGTCCGCTTGCCGATCCCGGGCACCGCCTGGAAGCGCTTCGCGTCGCCCGCCGCGATCGCCCGGAGCAGCTCCCGCACCGGGCCACCGGACAGCGCCGCGATCGCCACCTTCGGGCCGACCCCACCGACGGAGATCAGGTGCAGGAAGAGGTCTCGCTCCTCCTCGCTCGCGAAGCCGTAGAGGCTGAGTGAGTCCTCGCGCGCGACCAGGTGCGCGTGTAAGGACGTCCTCTTGCCGCGGGCAGGGACCGACTTGAGCGTCTCAGAGGAGACGGCCAGCCGATAACCGACGCCCGCCGCATCGATCACGACGTAGTCCGGGCGGCGCACCAGCACCTCTCCGCTGACCGAGGCGATCATGCCTCGGGATTCTGCGCCTGGCCTCGGATGCCTTTAACCGGCCAATCTTTGGCGCGCGCCGAGCGTCGCCGTGGTGCCGATGCGAGGCTGCCCGAAATGCGAGGTCGCGTTCCGTGAGCCCACCGTGCCGGCGTGACAGATCGCCACGGCGAAGGCGTCCGCGGCGTGATCGGGTGTCGGCGGCTCGGGCAGCCCCAGCAGGCTCGCGACCATCCTCTGGATCTGGCCCTTGTCGGCGGCGCCGGAACCGCAGACCGCCTTCTTCACAGCCTGCGGCGTGTAGTCGAAGCAGGGCAGCCCCTCGCGCGCGGCGGCGAGCATGGCGACTCCCCGCGCCTCGCCGACGCTGATCGCCGAGGCGACGTTCTTGCCGAAGAAGAGCTCCTCGAGCGCCATCGCCTTCGGCTCGTGCCACCGGATCAGCTCGCCGAGCGTCTCGTGCATCGTCGCGAGCCGCTTGGCGATCGGCGCGGAGGCGTCGGTCTCGATCACGCCTCCATCGAGGGCCGCCATCTGCCCACCCGACACCCGGACGACGCCGAATCCGGTGTTGGCAGTACCGGGATCGATGCCAATCACGATCACGCCCCTTCATTCTCCCCGGGGCCCCGGATGTCCTTTAACTCAGGTGGCGGCAGCCGCCTTCTCGAGGATCTCCTCGGGCACGTCGAAGTTGGCATGGACGGAGTCGACGTCGTCGTGCTCCTCGAGGGCGTCCATCAGCCTGAGTAGGGCCGGCGCCTCGCCCTCCCCCACCTCGACGGTGCTCTTCGGCTCCATCGAGAGCTCGGCGGACTGAACCTCCACCCCCGTCTCCTCGAGCGCCGTGCGCACCGCCGCGAGGTCGGAGGCGCCGGCCGTGACCTTGAGCAGGTCACCGTCCTCGGACACGTCCTCCGCCCCGGCGTCGATCGCGGGCATGAGGTCGTCCTCGCCGTAGCGCTCGCCGTCGACCAGGATCACTCCCCGCTTCTCGAACTGCCAGGCGACGGAGCCGGGCTCGCCGAGGCTGCCGCCGTGCTTGTCGAAGATGTGCCGGACCTCGGAACCGGTCCGGTTTCGGTTGTCGGTCAGCGCCTCGACCATGATCGCGGCGCCGCCCGGCCCATAACCCTCGTAGACGACGCTCTCGATCGCCGCGGCGTCCGCGCCCTCGCCGGTGCCCCGATCGATCGCCCGCTGGATGTTGTCCTTGGGCATCGAGGCGTCGCGCGCCTTCTGCACCGCCAGACCGAGCGCGGGATTCGCGTCGACGTTGCCGCCGCCGTCCCGGGCCGCGACGGTGATCGCGCGCGCGAGCTTGGTGAAGAGCTTGCCGCGCTTGGCATCGGCGGCACCCTTCTTGTGCTTGATCGAGGACCACTTGGAGTGACCGGACATGGCTTCGATTCTAGGAGGCGGGTCCGGAACGAGAGCGGGGCGCCTTCGGCGCCCCGCATCCCTCCCTGCCTGGCTTCGCCCTGGCTACCGCCGCGGGTTGGTGGTCTTGATCTGCAGGTACCAGCACTCGAGCGTGCCGGCCGGGTGCGTGTTGTCGTCGTCCTCCGCCAGCAGCGACCACCTGGCGTTCGTCGCCTTCTTGTCGCCCAGGCCGTTGAGGAGGCCGAGGCTCTCCATCGGAGCGAAGAACCCGGCGAACGGCGCCTGCAGGCCCGGGGTGTCGATCCGGGTGGGCGTGTTGCTGTCGAAGACGGTGAACGTCCCGGAGCAGCTGGGCGGCCCGGCGCCATAGTTGTTGCCTTCGCCGCCGACGTCATGCGAGAGGTTGATCACCCCTCGGGGGGTCGCCAGGTAGAACTCGAGATCCTTGGCGAACGGGTGCTGGGCCCGCACTCCGACGTTGACGTCCTTGATCTTCCCCCGTGGGTTCAGTCCCCGGACGTCGATCGGCGAACGCGCCAGCTGCGCCGCCTGCCCGGCACCGTCGTTGATCGGGATCGAGACGCCACCGTTCGGCGCTCCCACGCCGACCTCAAAGGTCTTGGTGACGACCTTCTTCCTTGCCTGTGCAGCGGGAGCCGCAAGGATGAGACCCAATCCGAGAGCGAGCACCGCAGCCAACCCCAGCTTGCGTCCAATCATGTTGTCCCTCCTGTATGAGATGCGAGGGTGCTCCGAGCAAAGCGAGGAGCAACCGTTTCATGAAGCCCCGCGAGCGCCTGCTGTTGTCCTGCTCCTTTAACCCGGGCGGGCGGAGGGGGTTGCGGCCTAGACCACAAACTGGCCGTCGCGCTGGAGCGCGTCGCCGTCCACCTCGATCTGGCCGCCTTTGCGCAGGTCGCAGATCATGTCCCAGTGGATGGCGGACTCGTTCGTGCCGCCGGTCTCGGGATATGACCGGCCGACCGCCAGATGGACGGTGCCGCCGATCTTCTCGTCGAGCAGGATCTCGCCGGTGCCGTCGGTGATGCCGTAGTTCGTGCCGATGCCGAGCTCGCCGAGGCGCCGGGCGCCGTCGTCCGTGTCGAGCATCTCGATCAGGAACTCCTCGCCCTTCTCGGCGCTGGCGTCGACGACCTTGCCGCCCTCGAACCTGAACCGGACACCCGAGACCTCGCGTCCCGCGTAGCTCGCGGGCAGGTGGAAGGTGATCTCGCCCTCGGCCGAGTCCTCGACCGGCCCGGTGAAGAACTCGCCGTCAGGCATGTTGTGCTTGCCATCCGCCGGGATGAAGGTCCGACCCTCGATCCCGAGGCGAAGGTCGGTTCCATCGCCGGTGACGTGCACCTCGGAGCGCCCCTGGATCCAGTCGGCGAGCCGCTTGGTCTCCTCGGACTGGCGTGCCCAGGCGCCCACCGGGTCGTCGTCGGTGGCGAGACAGGCGCCGTAATAGAAGTCCTCGTACGCGCCGAGGCTCATGCCCGCCTCGGACGCGTAGGCGTGGGTTGGGAAGAGCGTGAGCGCCCAGCGATAGGTGCCCTCGGCGCTTCGCTCCATCGCTCGCTTCATCAGGTTCTGGGTCGCCGCCTGGCGCATCGCCTGCCGCTCCGGCGGGACCTGCGAGAGCGCCCGGGTGTTCTGGCTCGCCATCACGGCGATCCGGACGTCGGCGTTCTCCACGGCCCACTCGGCGACCGGCGAGATCCACTGGAGCTGGTCGTCGGAGGCGTGCTCGAAGTAGGCCGCCGACTGCCCCTCGAGCGCCATGTTCACGATCGGGTTGCCCCCGGCCTTCAGCACCTCCGAGTAGATCGCCTGGAGCAGCGGCTCGGCCGCCGACTCCCCCTCGACCGTGCACACGTCCCCCTCCTTCACGCCGGTCGAGTGCCGGACCAGGATCTGCGCGAGCGCCGTGACGCGTGAGTCCCTCATCGGCTCGACAACCTAGCGATGTGCACGCTCGGGCTGATCACGGGTCGCCGTGCACATCGCCATGAACGCGGCGTGCAGCCGGCTGTCCTCGGTGAGCTCGGCGTGGAAGGCGACGGCGAGAAGCTCGTTCGCCCTGACCGCCACCGGGTGCCCGTCGATCTCGGCGAGGACCTCGACCTCCGGCCCGTGCCGCACGACCCAGGGAGCGCGGATGAAGACGGCGCGGAGCGGCTCCTCTCCGAGGCCCGCGATCCGCAGGTCCTCCTCGAAGCTCTGCAGCTGACGGCCGAAGGCGTTGCGGCGGCAGGTGTAGTCGGCCAGCCCGAGGTGCTCGCTGTCGCAGACGATCATCCCCGCGCAGCTGCCCAGGATCGGGCCACCGCTCTCGTGGAAGGCCCGGATCGCCGTGTCGAGACCGTCGCGCTCCATCCCCATCGTGATCGTGGTCGACTCCCCGCCGGGGATCACCAGGCCATCGAGGCCATCGAGCTGCTCGGGGGTGCGCACCTCTCTCGCCTCAGCGCCGAGCGCGGACAGCATGCGCCGGTGGGCCTCGAAGTCACCCTGGATCGCCAGGACGCCGATCTTCAGTGGCGCGTTGCTCAACTGCCGCGGCCCTGCAGCAGGCCGCCATCCGCGGCCAGGGCCTCGATCTCGAGGCCGGGCATCGCGTCGCCGAGCGCCATCGAGGCTTGGGCGACCCGCTCGGGATCGTTGAAGTGGGTGGTCGCCTCGACGATCGCGCGTGCGCGCCGCTCGGGGTCGGAGCTCTTGAAGATCCCGGAGCCGACGAAGTTCCCCTCTGCGCCGAGCTGCATCATCAGCGCGGCGTCGGCCGGCGTCGCGATCCCGCCGGCGCAGAAGAGGGGCACCGGGAGCCAGCCGCGCCCGGCGACCTCCTGGACGACGTCGAGCGGCGCCTGCAGCTCCTTGGCCGCCCCGGCGAGTTGCTCCTCGCGCAGGGAGGCGAGCCTGCGGATTCCGTCCGTGATCTCGCGCATGTGGCGGACGGCCTCGACGATGTTGCCCGTCCCCGCCTCGCCCTTGGAGCGGATCATCGCCGCCCCCTCGCCGATCCGGCGGAGCGCCTCGCCGAGGTTGGTGGCGCCGCAGACGAACGGAACGTCGAACGCGAACTTGTCGATGTGGTTGCTCTCGTCGGCGGGGGTGAGGACCTCCGACTCGTCGACGTAGTCGACCTCCAGCGACTGGAGGACCTGGGCCTCGGCGAAGTGGCCGATCCGGGCCTTCGCCATCACCGGGATCGTCACCGCCTCCTGGATCTCCTTGATCACGGCGGGATTAGACATGCGCGCCACCCCACCCTGGGCACGGATATCGGCGGGCACGCGCTCGAGCGCCATCACCGCGCAGGCGCCGGCGTCCTCGGCGATCTTCGCCTGCTCGGCCGTGGTGACGTCCATGATCACGCCGCCCTTCAGCATCTCGGCGAGGCCCGTCTTCACCCTGAATGTTGCGCGCTCAGGCATTGCCCACCCCATATTAGGAGGCGCCCGCCGCCCGTCCATGCGCACCCGCGATGAAACCGGTTTGGAACGTTTGCCTCGTTGGAGGGTGGGCAACCTAGTTGCTACCTCATCCGGTTGGGGGGCATGGCCGGAAGGGGCGGCGTAACGACTTGGGGTCCTCTCCCCCGGACCCCGGTATCGGCTGCAGGTCCGGATCGCCCCCCGGGCCTGCGGCCTTTTTACGTGGTCGCGCAGGCTATTTGAGCTTGAACGCGCGGATCCGGTCGCGGTGGGCGGCCTCGTCGCGCGAGTACACGCCGTGCGCGAGCGCCTGGACCAGCCCCATCAGCGCGGCGTTGGAGCGGATGTAGGAGGGCCCGTTCGACGAGTAGTAGAGCATCAGCTCCGAGTGCTCAGCCACGTCCGAGAGCGTCGCGTCCGTGATCGACAGGGTCCGGGCGCGGCGGTGTCGCGCCAGCTTCAGGGCGCGCAGGATGAGCGGATGAGCGCGCCCCGCCGTGAGCACCACCAGCAGGGTGTCCTCGTCCATCCGCGAGAGCTTCTGGATGTTGTCCTGACTCGGCGAGGCGACGATTTCGGCCCGGACATCGAGCAGTCCGAGCAGGTGGCGCAGGTAGCTGGCGAAGAACGCCATCTGCTCCACGCCGACGATCAGGACCCGCCTCGAGGTCGCGAGCGCCGAGACCGAAGCCTCGATCTGCTCCCGGGTCAGGTTCCGGGCCGTCTCCTCGATGTTGGCGTAGTCGGCGCCCAGGGAGGCCTCAAACTCGGAGTGGTCGAAGTTGAAGAGAGCCGCCGCGCCGCCGCCTCCATTGCCGTTGGGCGCGCCCTCGGCGACCTTGTGCCGGTACTCCTCGATGGCGGCCTGCTGTAGCTCGGGGTAGCCGTCGAAGCCCAGCGCCTGCGAGAACCTGACCACGGTGGACGAGGAAGTGTTGGCGCGGCGGGCCAACTCCTCGGCGGTCT
>JBKPLC010000072.1:0-14838 GCA_046731495.1 Actinomycetota bacterium
CGAAGCCGGGTAATCCGTCCCCGTTCTTCGTTAGAACCGAGCCGATGCTCCTCGAGCTCCGGATCGAGAACCTGCTGCTGATCGAGCGCGCCGAGCTGCGGCTCGGGCCGGGACTCAATGCGATCACCGGCGAGACCGGCGCGGGCAAGACGATCCTGGCCCATTCCATCGACCTGCTGATGGGCGGCAGGGCCCGCCCTCAAATCGTGCGGCCGGGGGGGGCCGAGGCCTACGTGGAGGGCGTGTTCGAGCTCCCCGACGGGCTCTTCGAGGACCCCGAGCTGGCGGAGATCGGGGAGCGCCTGCCGGAGAACAGTGAGGAGCTCGTGATCGGGCGGCGGGTGTCGGCGTCCGGCCGAACGACCGCCTTCCTCGCGGGGCGGTCGGCGTCGGTCGCGGACCTGCAGGCGCTCGGCTCGCGCCTGCTCGCGTTCTACGGCCAGCACGAGCACCGCAGACTCACCCTGGCGAGCGCCCAGCTCGAGACGCTCGACGGGTTCGCCGGCGAGGAGCACCTGGAGCGGCGGCGGGCGTATCGCGAAGCGCATGCGGAAGCGGTCGCGATCGGGCGGGAGTTGGAGCGGATCCGAGACCGGGAGGGAGCGCGCGAGCGCGACCTGGACATCCTCCGCTACGAGCTCGAGGAAATCCAGGCGGCCAAGCCGGACCCCGCCGAGGAGCAGGAGCTGGTTCCCGAGCGGGAGCGGCTGCGCCACGCCGAGTCCTTGCGTGGCGCTGCGGCCGAGGCGCTTGCCGCGCTGTCCGGAGAGGACGGCGGCGCCTCCGAGGCGCTCGGGACCGCCGAGTCGGCACTCGGAGGACAGAGCGGGGTGGACCCGCAGCTCGACCGGCTGGCGGAGGCCGCGACGGGCCTGCGGGTCGAGCTTCAGGAGCTGGCCGCCGAGCTTCGCGGCTACGCCGAGGGGATCGAGGCCGAGCCGGGGCGACTCGAGCAGCTGGAGGAGCGCCTCGACGCGCTGGATAGGCTCAAGCGCAAGCACGGGGGCTCGATCGAGTCGGTGCTCGCTCATGCCGAGCACTGCCGGAGCGAGATCGAGGCGATCGAGGGGGCCGGGGAGCGCACGGACGAGCTCGAAACCGAGCTGACCCAGGCGCTCAAGCGGCGCACAGATCTCGGTGCGCAACTCAGCGAGGTGCGCGCCAAGGCGGCCCGGCGGCTCGAGAAGCGGGTGGGGAAGGAGCTCGAGCAGCTGGCGATGGATGGGGCGAAGCTGAAGGTGACGCTGGAGCCGCACCCGGACGGCTTCGGGCCGCTCGGGCAAGAGCGCGTGACCTTCGAGGTGGCCACGAATCCCGGGATGCCGATCGCGCCGCTGCGTGACGCGGCTTCGGGGGGCGAGCTCTCGCGGGTGATGCTGGCGCTGGCAGGTCAGGGGGCGCGAGGGAGCGACGCGACCCACGTCTTCGACGAGATCGACGCCGGGATCGGCGGCAACACGGCGCGGGCGGTTGGGGAGAGGCTCCGCGATCTCGGCGCGGAGCGGCAGGTCCTCTGCATCACCCATCTGCCGCAGGTCGCATCCCTCGCCCAGGCGCACTTCCGGATCGAGAAGAGCATCGGCGGCGGCGAGTCGACGGCGACCGTGGAGCGCGTCGACGGCGACGAGCTGGTTGCCGAGATCGTCCGGATGCTGGGGGCGGACGACGGCGACGAGGCGGCCGACCGTCACGCCCGCCAGCTGCTCAAGGCCGCCTGAGGCCCGGCGAAATATTCTGCGGTCGATGGCGATCGCCACCGCCACGGCCATTCGCGGCACCGCCCGGCTCGGCCGGCGGACCAAGGACCTCGTCAAGCGGCTCGGGCCGGACGATGTCGCGGTGATCGATCACCTCAACCTCGACCGGATCGCGGCGGAGGAGCTGGCGGCCTGCGGAGTCCGCGCCACGATCAACGCGGCGCCGTCGTCCGACGGTAGCTATCCGAACACCGGCCCCCTGACGCTGGTGCGCGCCGGGGTCCCCTTGATCGATGCTGGTCCCGACGTCTTCGAGCGAGTCACCGACGGCGACGAGCTCGAGATCTCAGGCGGCCGGATCGCCTCAGGCGGGGTGATGGTGGCCGACGGCCAGCGCCTCGAGGCCGACCGGCTCGCCCGGAACCTCGACGCCCAGCGGGCGCGAATAGATCGCGCCCTGCACGACTTCACGGAGAACACGCTCGCGCACCTGCGCGAGGAGGGGGGTCTCCTCTACGGGACGATCGCCCTGCCCGAGACGCGGACGCGGTTCCGCGACCGCCACGTGCTGATCGTGGTCCGGGGTACCGATCACGTCCGGGACCTGCGCGCGCTCCGCGCCTACATCGAGGACGTCAATCCGATCCTGGTCGGGGTCGACGGTGGTGCCGATGCGATCGTGGGTGAGGGCCTGATGCCCGACGTGATCCTCGGCGACATGGACTCCGCCTGCGAAGCGACGCTCCGGAGCGGGGCGGAGCTGATCGTCCACGCGTATCCCGACGGTGAGGCGCCGGGCGCGGAGCGGCTGCGCCGGCTCGCCCTGCCGCACACGGTGGTGCCCTCGGCCGGGACGAGCCAGGACGTGGCGATGTTGCTCGCCTACGAGAAGGGCGCTTCGCTGATCGTGAGCGTCGGGGCGCACTTCAACCTGGTCGAGTTCCTGGAGCGCCGCCGCGACGGGATGTCGTCGACCTTTCTCACCCGGCTGCGGATCGGGGAGACGCTGGTGGACGCGAAGGGCGTCAGCAATCTCTACCCGCCGCGCTAGCCGCGTGCCGCGGCGGACCAACTACCGCGGCAGGCCGGTCGCCTTCCCGCTCGGGGCGCTGCTGACCGCCTGCGCGCTCGCGGCGCTGGTCGTCGCGCCGAGCCGCTGGCTCGTCCTGATCGCCGGCGTGGGCGCGCTGGGACTGATCGACGACCTGGTTGACGGGGGCCCGCGCGGCTGGCGTGAACACGGCCGCGCGCTGCTCCGAGGCGAGCCCTCGACCGGGGCGCTCAAGGCCGCCGGCACGCTTGCGCTGGCGGCCTACGCCGCGTCCGCCGACGGCGTGAGCGGGCCCGGGTATGCGGCCGAGGTGGGCGTTCTCACCCTCGCGGCTCACGTCGGCAACCTGCTCGACACTCGGCCGGGTCGCTGCGAGAAGGGCCTCGCGGCGGCGGGCGTCGCGAGCTGCGCAGCCGCCTGGAGCCTGACCCCGCTGGAGCCGATCGCGGCCCTGATCGTCCCGGTCGGAGCGGCCGCCTGGCTCACGCTGCGGGAGCGAGCCATGCTCGGCGACAGCGGCGCGAGCCTGATCGGCGCGATGGCGGGCGTCTGCCTCGTCCTCGCCCTGAGCGGGCCGGCTCTCTACGTGGCGCTCGCCGGGCTGATCGCGATCTCGCTCTATGGGGAGTTTCGCTCGATCTCCGCGGCGGTCGAGCGAGTTCCGCTCCTCGAGCGACTAGACTCGCTCGGCAGAGTCAATTGAGCCAGCCGAAGCCAGGGGACACCCGTTTTCTTTTCGTAACCGGCGGTGTCGTCTCGTCCCTCGGCAAGGGAATCGCCTCCGCCTCGCTCGGTCGTCTTCTCGTCAGTCGCGGCTTCCGGGTCCAGCTGCAGAAGCTCGATCCCTACATCAACGTCGACCCGGGCACGATGAGCCCGTTCCAGCACGGCGAGGTGTTCGTCACCGAGGACGGCGCTGAGACCGATCTCGACCTCGGCCACTACGAGCGCTTCACCGACGAGAACACCTCGCGGGCCTCCAACTTCACCGCCGGCGGCGTCTACAACTCGGTGATCCGGCGCGAGCGGCGCGGCGACTACCTCGGCGCGACCGTCCAGGTGATCCCCCACATCACCGACGAGATCAAGAACCGCGTCCTGATCGTCGCCGAGTCCCAGGCCGTCGACTTCGTGATCACCGAGATCGGCGGAACCGTCGGCGACATCGAGTCGCTGCCGTTCCTCGAGGCGATCCGCCAGCTCTACACCGACATGGGCCCGAAGCGCTGCATGTTCGTCCACCTGACGCTGGTGCCCTACGTCGGGCACGCAGGCGAGATGAAGACCAAGCCGACGCAGCACTCCGTCAACGAGCTGCGTCGCATCGGGATTCAGCCGCACGCCCTCCTCTGCCGCTCCGAGCAGGGGCTCGACCGCGACATCCGGCGCAAGATCGCCCTCTTCGCCAGCCTGCCGGAGGAGGCGGTGATCTCCGCGCGGGACGTCGACAACGTCTACAAGGTGCCGCTCGTCCTGCGGGCGGAGGGGATGGACGACCAGATCCTCGATCACTTCGGGATGGAGGCGCCCACCCCGGACCTCGCCGAGTGGGAGGACCTGATCAAGCGGGCCGACGCCTCGCGCGAGCGCAGGGTGAAGATCGCGCTGGTGGGCAAGTACGTCCAGCTCGAGGACGCTTACAAGTCGGTGATCGAGGCGCTCATGCACGGCGGCTGGCACCACGGCGTCGAGGTCGAGACCGAGCTGGTCTCCGCCGAAGACATCGACGAGGCCGAGCTCGACGACGTCGACGGGATCCTGATCCCAGGCGGCTTCGGCGAGCGGGGCATCGAGGGCAAGGTCGAGGCGGCGCGGATCGCGCGCGAGAAGGGGATCCCGTACCTGGGGATCTGCCTCGGCATGCAGATCGCCGTCGTCGAGTTCGCCCGCAACGTGTGCGGGATGGACGGCGCCAACTCAGCCGAGTTCGACCCCGAGACTCCCTATCCGGTCGTCGACCTGCTCCCGGAGCAGAAGGAGGTCTCGGACCTCGGCGGCACCATGCGCCTGGGCGCCGATCCGGTGAAGCTCCACGAGGGGACCCGGGCGCGCGAGATCTTCGACGAGGCCGTCATCTACAAGCGGCACCGCCACCGCTATGAGGTCAACAACATGCTGCGGCGGAGGCTCGAGGACGAGGGACTGGTCGCGGGCGGCACCTCACCGGACGATCGGCTGGTCGAGATGATCGAGCTGCCCGACCACCCGTTCTTCGTCGCCTCGCAGTTCCACCCCGAGTTCAACTCCCGGCCGACGCGGCCGGAGCCGCTCTTCCGCGACTTCGTCGGCGCCGCCGCCAAGCGGGCGGCGGAGCGTGGTCCCGAGGTCGAGCCGGTGGCCGAGGAAGAGGCAGCCGCCGAGGCCTCCGAGGACGTCAGCGTCCGCCGCTCGGCGTAGCAGCTAGCCGCCGAGCAGAACCCAGCGCTGGGTGACGACCATGTCGTCGTCCCCGTGCGTGGCGCGCAGTCCAGTCGGCGCGCCGCCGTTCGCCTCCTCCATGAGGGCCGCGCGGATCTGCTCACGGGCAGCGTCGGGCGTCCCGGCCTGATCGAGCCAGGGATCGACCGGCAGCGGCTGCTCCCATTCCGCCTCACGCTTGATTTCGCGGCCCGCATCGGCGAACAGGTTCCGGAGCTCGTCCTCGGGAAGCGCGCGCGTATGACTCGGATCGCGCAGGCGCTCGAGTTCGTCGTGGCGGCGGCCGCCGGCGACCATGTCGATCAACGTCACTGATCCCCCCGACCGGCAGACGCGCGTCATCTCCTCGATCGCCTTCCCCGGCTCGTCCATGTGGTGGAGGGCGAAGCGGCTGACCACGACCTCGAACTGATCATCGGGGAAGGGAAGCTCGGTCGCGTCGCCGCGGACGAAGACGACGTCGGTGCGGCCCTCCTCCAGCACCGAGCTCAGCCCGGCGGCGAGCATCTCGTCCGTGAGATCCACGATCACGGCGGTGGCGCCGTCGCGCGCGAGGTGCCGCCCCAGTTGCCCGGTTCCTCCCGCCACGTCGAGGATCCGCGCGCCCGGTGGCACGTCGACGTGCGCTTCGATCCAGCCGAGAATCCCGCCGTGGCGGAATAAGGAGCCCTTGGCCTCGAAGTTCGAGGCCTGCCTCGCGAACTCGCGGCGGACGGTCTCCCGCTGCTCCGCTCCGCTCAAGGAGCCATCTTGTCGGGCATGGACTGATCCTGCATCGACTTGTCGGGCGTCGACTCGTCCTTCATCCCGCCATCGTCCATGCCCATCGAGTCCATCGCCCGCATCGCCTCGGGTGAGTCGGGCAGGGTCAGCCCCGGTACGTCCTCGGGCGCGAAGGCGACCCCGAGGCCCAGGACGACGAGCAGGACGGCGATGCCCCGGTTGGCGACGGTCCGCCACGGGAGCAGCTTCTCGATCGCGATCAGCGCGGCGACGAACGCCATCCAGCCGATGCTCATTACCCCGAGCGCGAAGAGGGCGGCCATCAGGCCCCAGCAGCAGCCGACGCACCAGCCGCCATGCTCGATCCCCATCCTGAGTGAACCGACGCGCCCGGATTCCCAGTGCATCAGGAGGAAGGTCATGGGGCTGCGGCAGTGGCGCAGGCAGACTTCCTTCAGAGGAGTGAGCTGGTAGATCGCCGCGGCGACGATCACCCCACCCGCGACATACGGCCCCGCTTCATCCCAAGAGAGGAAGTCGAGTGAGAGGCTCTCGCCGATCTGGATGATCGCGTAGCCGACCAGGCCCGCCGCACTCCAGACGAGCAGATAGCCGCAAACGAACAACGCGGTCGCCCCAGCCTCGACGGGCTTCCCCTGGCGGCGCTTGCCCTCCTCGATCCGCGCATGCATCACGACCATCGGCGCGATCGAGGGGAACATCATCGCGGCCATCATCACCACCCATGTGGTTACCCAGAAGCCCAGATCGCCTGGATCGGTGCCGGGCCCGGCGTCCGTGCCGGACATCCGGTCGCCCGTAACGGCCCAGGCGACGGCCGCGAGCAGGATCAGCCCAAAGATCAGGCCGAGCTGGACGACGCTCGGCAGCGGTGGAACGCGGCGGAGTGTCGCTGACTCCATCACGGGCGAACCCGCGGAAGTTTACGCGCGGCCGACCGGCGCCCCCTCAGCCTGTTCGCTGGCGAACTCGTAGTCAGCGGTCTCGCCGTAGATCGACTCGAACTCGATGCCGAGGTTGCTCATCTTCCCGGGTGCCCGGCCGATCCGGTACTCCTGAGCGAAGCCGAACATCGCGTTTCTCACCGTCGTATGGCTTCCGCTCCCGGGCGGGCCGTCGAGCTCCTCGAAGGTCGTGCTGCTTTCCCGGATCGACGCGGACGGCGTCTCGCCGCCGGAGAACGAGACCGGTCCTCGCTCCGTTCCTAGCCATTCCTCGGTCAGGGCCGCGAAATCGCCGAACGGGCCACCCTCCTCGCCCTTGAAGATCCGCTCGAGCGCGCTGGCTTGGTCGTCCGAAGCCCCTTCGTCTACGACGATGCCGAACTTCCAGCCCCCGGCGGTCAGGTTCGAGGGAAACACATTCACGAAGCCGACATTGACCCCTGAGAGGTCGGTGTCGTCGAGATTGCCCTCGGCGATGTGGAACACCCCATGTCCGCGGCACACGCCGTCCTCGCTGGTGGGTGGCGCGTCCACCGGGCACGGACAGATCAGGTTGCAGTTGCAGTTCGCCAGATAGGTCCCGGATATCTTCCAGGCCATCTTCAACCTCCCGGTTTGAGCGGCCGCGGTTGGACGAAACGGCCGCGGTTTCCCCCTCGGAGGCGAATCTACTCCGGTGTTTGCGGGGAAGTCAACCCCGCGGCTAGACGGTGGCGAGGATCACCAGTGCGACCACGAAGACGATGGACGCGCTGCTGAGGGCGCCGATCTTGATCCGCCATCGTGAGCTGATCCCGGCGACGCCAAAGAGAAAGAGGGAGGTGGCGAGGATCACCTCCGCCAGGGTGTAGCTCGCGGCCTTGTCTTGGTGATCGTCGGCGCTGTCCTCGGCCGCCTGCGAGGAGAGCTCGAGCGCCGTGCCACGGGGCGTGCCGAGGCCGAGCGTGGCGGCCCTGACCAGGCTGTGCGTCGCGCGATGGAAGTCGTCGGTGGCCTTGTGCTCCTGGTGCTCGTTCAGGTAGACGGCGCCGGCCGTCACGATCGCCGCCAGGCCGAGCGCGATCGCGATGATCAGCTCGAGGCGGGCCTCCCAGGCGCTCGACGGAGCGCCGGAGTGATGCGGAACGTGATGTTCGTGCTGGACGGGCCTCCTCGCCACCCGCATCTTCTATCAACGGCGTATGGCGTCAACGGGCGGACGGGCGTAGCCTGTCGCGATCGTGAGCGCCGATCACCAGGGGATGCTCGACCGCTTCGTGCGCCTCTGCGAGATCGCCAGCCCCACGGGCGAGGAGCGGGAGGTCGCCGACGCCGTGCTTGACGAACTGCGCGGGCTCGGCGCCGACGTCGCCGAGGACTCGTCCGCGACGCCGGCGAGGGCCGGGGCCGGGAATCTGATCGCGCGGATCCCCGGGCGAACCGACCGCTGGCTCTCCTTCTTCGCGCATCTCGACACGGTTCCGCACGAGGGTCCGATCCAGGTGGCGCGAGAGGACGGCACGTTTCGGAGCCGCGGCGAGACCATCCTCGGCGCGGACAACAAGGCCGCCGTCACCGTGCTGGTGGAGCTCGCCGCCCGTCACGTGAGCGATCCGGCGCCTGTCGGGCTCGAGCTCGTCTTCACGGTGGCCGAGGAGGACGGCCTGCGCGGCGCGAAGGAGCTGGATACCGGCGCTCTTCAGGCCCCGTTCGGCTACGTGCTCGATCACGCCACGCCGATCGGCGAGGTGATCGTCGCGGCCCCCACCTACAAGCGGCTGATCGCGGAGTTCACGGGCCAGGAGGCGCATGCCGGGATCAATCCCGAGGATGGCCACAGTGCGATCGCGGCCGCCGCCGTGGCGGTGGCCGGCATGAAGCTCGGTCGCCTCGATGAGGAGACGACGGCAAACGTCGGAATCATCGAGGGCGGCACCGCCTCCAATGTCGTGGCCGGGCACTGCCGGATCCTCGGCGAGGCTCGTAGCGTGGACGGCGAGCGCGCGGCGACGGTGATCGGCGAGATGGTGGATGCCTGCACCTGGGCCGCGGGCGAGCAGCGCTGCGACGTCGACGCGCAGGTGAGCGAGATGTTCCGCGGGTACCGCCTCGACCCCAAGTCCGAGCCCGTCCGGATCGCCTCGGAGGCACTGCGGAAGAGGGGCCACGAACCTCAGCTGGTCGCGACCGGCGGTGGCAGCGACGCCAACGCGCTCGTCGCCTCGGGCTACGAGGCCGTGCTGCTCGCGAACGGCACCGAGGCGAACCACACCCCGCAGGAGCGGGTTACCGAGGAGGCGATCTTGGAGATGCTCGCGGTGTGCGAGGAGGCGCTGGAGATCGCGGCCGATGCTGAAGCTGCGTAGGGGAATCGTCACCAGCGGCGACCCGCTGCTCGTCCGGGTCGGCGATGAGGAACGGCACGCCTGGGCGGATGAGGCCCTGGTCGGAGAGATGCATGAGGGGGACGAGGTCATCGTCAACACCGAGGCGCTCGACCTGGGCCTCGGATCGGGTGGCTTCGACGTGGTCCACGCCAACCTGACCCGCGGGCTCCAGGCCGACGGCGCAGGGCCGGGTGCGGTGATGAAGCTCAACTACACGTCGCTGCAGCATTCGGTCGAGCCGGTCGAGATCCACGAGGGAGAGGCCGGCCGGAGGATCCCGGTCCTGGTCCTCTCCCTCCACGGCCAGCTGGCGCCCGCCGCCTGGGCGGCGGGACGGCGTGCAGATGGGTTGCGAGTCGGGTACGTCCAGACCGCCGGTGGCGCGCTCCCCGGCGGGCTCTCACGCGACGTCGCCGAGCTGCGGCGCACCGGCCTGCTCTGCGGCCACCTGACCGCGGGGTCCGCGTATGGAGCGGAGCTCGAGGCCGTGACGACAATCGGCGCGCTCCGCGCGGCCGCCGGGTCGCTCGGCTGGGACGCGGCGATCGCCGGCCCCGGCCCCGGCATCGTGGGATCCGCGACGGCGCTGGGACATGGCGGGATGGCGGCGCTCGACACCGCACATGCCTCGCTCAGCCTGGGGCTCGAGACGCTGCTCGCCCCCCGCATGTCGAGCGGCGATGAGCGGGAGCGGCATCGCGGCCTCAGCCATCACACCGAGACGCTTCTCGGGTTACTGCTCGAGGGCGTGAGGGTGCCGGCGCCCTCGTCCGCGGGTGAGGTGCTCGATCAGTTGCGCGAGGCGTGTGGGGACCGCCATCAGATCTGGATCCGGGAGGCCGCGGTCGAGGAGTATGGGTCGACCCAGCGGCCGGCAAAGCACATGGGGAGGGGAATCGCCGAGGACCCGCTCTTCTTCGCCGCCGGCCTGGCCGCGGGAGACGGGCTGGCGGCCACGGCGCGGGCGGAGGCGCTCGCGTGAGCGACGAGCGGCTTAGGAAGGTCGGGGGCAAGCTGGTGCACCGCGGGCCGATCGCGTCGGTGCGGATGGAGACCTTCCAGTACGCGGACGGCAGCCGCGCGACCCGGCAGGTGGTGGTCCACCCGGGCGCGGTCGGGATCGTGGCCCACGACGGGCGGACCCTCTACATGGTCGAGCAGCCGCGGGAGGCGGTTGAGGACCCAGCACTGCTGGAGGTGCCCGCCGGGAAGCTGGACGTGGAGGGCGAGACGCCGCTCGAGTGTGCACAGCGCGAGCTCGCCGAGGAGATCGGCAAGTCCGCCGGCGACTGGCGCGAGTTGAAGAGCTTCTACACGAGCCCCGGATTCGCCAACGAGCGGGTCTGGCTGTTCCTCGCGACCGAGCTCTACGACGTGCCGGGCGACCCGCCCGAGGGGGAGCGGATCGAGGTCGTCGAGTTCCCGCTCGAGCGGATCGACGACGCGATCGCGCGCTGCGAGGACGCGAAGTCCCTGATCGGGCTGCTGATGCTGAAGGAGCTGCTCTAGGCAGGCAGGGACCGGCGCCCGGGTGCGGAAGTACTCGGTATGGCCACGCTTGCGCCCGAGCGGGACGCACCCCAGAAGGCGCCTTCGGAGCGTTATGAGGCCCTGGTCCTGGACTTCCTCGCTCACCTCGAGTTCGAGCGGGGCCTGTCGCGGAACACGCTCGCCGCATATCGCACCGACCTGCTCCAGTTCGGCCGCTTCCTCGCCGAGCGGGGGCGCGACGCCACGAAGGCCGATCCCTCCGACCTCTCGGATTTCCTCGCCGACCTCGCGCAGGGCGACGGCAACGGGCGCGCTCCCTGTTCCACCGCCACGGTGCATCGCAAGGCGGCCTGCCTCCGGTCCTTCTACCGGCACCTGCGCCGCGAGGAGGCGATCGACGATGACCCGGCCGCCAGGCTGGAGACGCCGCGACGAGGCAAGAAGCTACCGGAGGTCCTCAGTTACGGCGAGGTGCAGAAGCTGCTGGCGCAGCCCCGCGGCGACGATCCGGTGACGCTTCGCGATCGCGCCCTGCTCGAGCTGATGTACGCGTCCGGCCTGCGGGCCTCGGAGACGATCTCCCTGGAGATCTCGGACGTCGACGTCGAGCACGGCATCGTGCGAGCCCGCGGCAAGGGTTCGAAGGAGCGGCTGGTCCCGATCGGCGGAAAGGCGATCGCGGCGATTCGCGTCTACCTGCGCTCGGCCCGGGGGCAGCTCGTCCGGGTACCCGAGGAGCGCAAGCTGTTCGTCAACTTCCGCGGCGGCCCGCTCACCAGGCAGGGCCTCTACAAGATCGTCCTTCGCCATGCCGAGTCCGCGGGGCTCGGCGATCGGATGAGCCCGCACACGCTGCGGCACTCCTTCGCGACGCACCTGCTGGCGGGCGGCTGCGACCTGCGCTCGGTCCAGGAGATGCTCGGCCACGCCGATCTCTCGACCACCCAGCTCTACACCCACCTCTCGGGTGAGGAGCTGAAGGAGGCCTACTTCAAGGCCCACCCAAGGGCGCATCTGCCTCAGTAGCGTTGAGGCATGCCCGAGCTGCCGGAGGTGGAGACGGTTCGCCGCCAGCTCGAGCCTGAGCTGGTCGGGAAGCGGATCGAGGCCGCCTCCGTGCTCGACGACCGGCTCACCCGGCCCGAGTCGCCGCGGGCGCTGGAGCGCGCCGTGGCCGGCAGGGAGGTCACTGCGGTGGCGCGGCGGGGCAAGTACCTGCTGATCGGCCTCGAGGGCGGCAGGACCCTGGCGATGCACCTGCGGATGACCGGCAACCTCCTGATCCGCGAGCCGGGCGGCGAGGCGACCGCCGACCTGATGAAGACCGAGCCGCTCGGCGGCCCGCGTCTCTACGAATCTCCGCCGGAGCCGAGCCACGTGCGGGCGCGCTTCCAGCTCGATGACGGCGGGGAGCTGCTCTTCACCGACGTCCGCCGCTTCGGGCAGGCGGTCGTGCTGGACGAGGGCGACCAGCTGGAGGACTACTTCGCGGCGCGGCTCGGCGTCGAGCCCCTCTCGGGCGAGCTGACCGCGGAGCGGCTGCTGGAGCTCGCGAAGGGCCGAAAGGCGCCGCTCAAGTCCTTCCTGCTCACCCAGTCCAGGGTGGCCGGGATCGGGAACATCTACGCGGACGAGGCGCTCTGGCGGGCCCGGCTCCATCCGCTCTCCCCGGCGGGATCGATGAAGCTCGAGCACGCCGAGCGGCTGGTGGAGGGGATCGTCGGCGCGCTCGAGGCCGGCCTCGATCACGGCGGAGCGAGCATCGACGACTACCGCGACGCGCGCGGCGAGCGGGGATCGATGCAGGACGAGTTCCTGGTCCACACGCGAGAGGCCGAGGAGTGCCTGCGTGACGACGGCGGGGCGATCCAGCGCATCGTCGTCACGGGGCGCTCCACCTACTTCTGTCCCGTCTGCCAGGAGCGGCTGCGGCGGCGGCCCCGCAGGAGGACGAAGCGCCCGGCCCGGCGGGGGCGAAGCCGGGCATGAGCGAGTCGGCGCCGCTTCCGGAGGGATTTGCCGTCGGGCATTGGTCCGACCCGGAGGGGCTGACCGGCTGCAGCGTCGTGATTCCGCCGCCCGGCACGCGGGGTGGCGTGTGGGTCCAGGGCGGTGGACCGGGGACGCGCGAGACCGACACCCTCAGCCCACTGTCCCGCTCGAATGAGGCGACTGCGATCCTGCTCACCGGCGGGAGCGCGTTCGGCCTGGCAGCGGCCGACGGCGTCGTCCGCTGGCTCGAGCGTCACGAGTTGGGGTACTGGACGCCGTTCGGCCGGGTGCCGCTCGTGCCTACTGCCGTGATCTATGACCTCGGGACCGGTGACCCCGGGGTGCGCCCCGGTCCGGAGGAGGGCTGCGCAGCCTGCGAGGCCGCCCAGTCCGGGGTGCCGGAGCGGGGCCCGGTCGGGGTCGGCACCGGCGCGACCGTCGCGAAGGTGCTGGGGCGAGAGCGGGGATCGGCCGGCGGATTCGGGTACGCCGCGATCCGGACCGGAGCGGGGGAGACCGTGGCGGCGGTTGCCGCCGTGAACGCCGCCGGCGACGTGCTCGCGGAGGATGGCTCGGTGCTCGTGGGACCGAGAGGGGACGACGGCGAGATGCTGCGGGGGGCGGATCACCTCGTCGCGCTGGAGCAGGCGCCGAGGTACACGGCACCGGAGGGGAACACGACGCTGGTCTGCGTATGCACCGATGCGGCGCTCTCCAAGGTCGAGTGCACCGACGTCGCGCGGGCGGCGACCGCCGGGATCGCGAGGGCGGTCGACCCGACGTTCACGCCGGTCGACGGCGACGTCGTCTTCTGCCTCGCGTCGGGGGAGGGGGAGATGCGGGAGTACGGGTCGATGCAGATCGGGGTGGCCGCGGCGACGGTCACCGCCGCCGCGATCCGGGACGCGGTCCGTCAGTCCGCGCCCTAGGCGGCGCCCTCGCTCGAGGATAGGATCGGCTCGCCGGGGGCCACAGAGAGGAGACGCGATGTTGTGCGCATTGACGGTCCGGAAGCTGAAGCCGGGCAAGGCCGACGAGTTCCTCGAGAAGTTCGGCCCGCCGGAGGAGGCGCCCGCGGGTTTTAGGCGTTTCTACGCGCTCCGCAGCACCTCGGACGAGAACGAGGTGATCACCTTCGGCCTGTTCGACGGCACGCTGGAGGACCTGCGGGCCGGACAGTCGGAGGGTGGCTACGAGGAGCGGCGCCAGGCGATCGAGGAGCTCGTCGAGTCCGTGGGCACCGATGGGATCTACGAGGTGGTCGAGGAGCGCGCTCTGGACTGACCTGATCGGCCCGCCGAGTCCGTCCGGGGGCTTCGGCAACGTCAGTGGGCCATGCCCGGAAGCTTCAAGACGGAGGCCGTGGTGCTGCGGAGCATCCGCTACGGCGAGGCCGACCGCGTCGTTCATCTCTACTCGGCGACGCGCGGGCGGATCGGCGCGATCGCGAAGGGATCGCGGCGACCGAAGTCGCGGTTCGGCGGGCGGCTCGAGCCGTTCTTCCGGCTCAACCTGGTCCTCTATGAAGGGCGCGGCGACCTGTTCACGGTGACCGGCGCCTCGACCGTGGACGGTCATGGCCGGTTGCGCTCGAACGGTCCGGCGCTGGGGGCCGCGGGCCGGGCCTGTGACGCGGTGCTGCGGCTGCTCGACTCGGGCGAGCCGAACCAGGCGGCCTACAACCTGCTCTGCATCTACCTGGGGTTGCTCGATGACGATCCGGCGGGGGCCAGCGCGTCCGGCTCGGCGCTCGCCTTCCGCCTCAAGCTGGCGCTGGCGGCGGGGTTCTCACCGGAGCTTGCGAGCTGCGCGAACTGCGGGGAGGCGGAGCACCTGGCCGCCTTCTCGGGCGCCGCGGGCGGGGTGGTCTGCTCGAGCTGCGAGGGCGGCGGGTTCCCGCTGAGCGAGGAGGCGCACCGTTACATGGTGGAGGCGCTGGCGCGGCCGCTGTCGGAGGCGCCGGCGGCGGAGGGGCGGGTCGCGGCGCAGGCGGACCGGGCGATCACGGAGACGCTCGAGCACCACGCGCACGTTCGGCTGCGGGCGGTCGCCTAGCTGCGCGGGCGGTACATCCGCTCCGTGACCCGCAGCTTGACGCTCTTCGGGCCGACGGCGGCGCGCATGAGCCAGGGGAA
>JBKPLC010000073.1:0-8941 GCA_046731495.1 Actinomycetota bacterium
CGGGACACCCCGCCGGAAGCGATCTCGGAACCGCTCGCGCTCGCCCGAAGCGCGGCCCGGGCGCTCGCCGATCGCCGGCCGCGGGGCTCGCTCGAGGTGGAGAGCTTCGAGCCGGAGTTCAGCTTCGAGGACGGGCAGGTCACGGGCGCGCACTCGGTCCCCCAGACCGAAGCGCACCGGCTGATCGAGCATCTGATGATCCTGACCAACGAGCGGGTCGCCGAGCTGCTCGAGCGGCGCCGCGTCCCGACCCTCTATCGCGTTCACGAGCAGCCGGACCCGGAGCGGATCCGCCACCTGATCGAGCAGCTGGCGGCCCTGGATGTCCCGACGCCGGCGCTCCCGGACGCGATCTCGCCGCAGCAGGCCGGCGAGCTCGCCGGGGAGGCGAGTCGGCTGGTCGCGCGAGAGGCGGAGCGCCGCGGCCACGGCAGGGAGGCGTATACATCGCTTGTGCTTCGCTCGCTCCAACAGGCGCACTACGTGGACCGCAATCTGGGCCACGCCGGCCTGGGCAGCCCCGCGTACGCGCACTTCACCTCGCCGATCCGCCGGTATCCCGACCTGGTGGCGCATCGCGGGCTGCTCTCGGCGATCGGCGCAGGGGAGGAAGCGCCACGAGCCGAGGGCTTGGCCGAGGTCGGGGCGCATTGCTCGGAGCGAGAGCGAGACGCGACCCGGACCGAGCGTGATGCGGACTCGATGTGCGCCTCCTTCCTGCTCGAGCGGGAGCTCTTCGAGCGCGGGCCGGACGCCCGGTTCGAGGGAGAGGTTTCGGGCGTCGTCGGCGCCGGTGCCTTCGTGCGGTTCGGCGGCGCGCTCGCCGACGTCTACGAGGGCTTCCTGCCGGCGCGGCGGATCGGGGGTCGGGAGCGCTACGAGCTGGACGAGACCGAGACGATGCTGGTCGGGACCCGGGGCGGCGGCGCGATCCGGATCGGCGATCCGGCGACGGTGACCGTCGACCGGGTGGATGCGCCGCGCCGTCGCGTCGACCTGCTGCAGGCGGAGTAGGCATCTGAGATGGCCAGGAAATCGAAGGGACCGAGGAAGCCGGCCAGCGGCGACGTCGCCACCAACCGGCGCGCCCGCCACAAGTTCCAGCTGCTCGAGCGGATGGAGGCCGGCATCGAGCTGCAGGGCAGCGAGGTGAAGTCGTTGCGCGACGGCAAGGCCCAGATCAACGAGGCCTACGCGGTGATCGACCGCGGGGAAGTGTGGCTCCGCGGTGCTCACATCCCTCCCTATCTGCCGGCCTCGGACCAGAATCACGACCCGGATCGGCCGCGCAAGCTCCTGCTCCACCGGCGCGAGATCGAGCGGCTGATCGGCAAGACGGCCGAACGTGGACAGACGCTGATCCCCACCCGCATCTACTTCAAGGGCCCCCGGGCGAAGGTCGAGCTCGCCCTCGCGAAGGGCAAGGAGGGGCGGGACCGCCGCCGCGAGATCGCCGACCGCGACCTGCGGCGCGAGGTGGAGAGGGACTTCAAGCAGCGCCTCGGCTGACCGGCCACCGGCAGGGCTTGAGCCGGGCAAAGTTTCGCCCGATGGAAGGGCAACCACCAGTGCACGAGAAGGCAAATCCCGTGCAACGATTGGGCGCGCCGATGCTTGTTGCCATCGACACCAGCACCGTCTCCGACTACATCAACGATCACCCGACCGAGGCGTACGCGGCGCTCGGCGTTCTGGTCCTGCTACTGATCCTGCTGTTGCTCGTCCGCATCCGCCGGAGGAAGGACGCGGGAGGCGAGCCGAAGATGTCCTGGCGGGACCGCCGGCGGGCGAAGAAGCAGGCGAAGGCCGAGGAGAAGACCGAGCCGCTGGCGACCGCGGGCGCGGAGGCCGAGCCCGCGGAGGGCAAGAAGCTGAGCCGCAAGGAGCGGCGCGAGCAGCGCAAGGAGAAGCGCAAGCGAATCGCGGAGGAGAAGCGCAGGGCGGAGGAGCAGGATCGCCAGGCCTGGGAGGAGGAACGCAAGCGCCGCCGGGAGGAGCGACGCCAGCGCAAGGAGGAGCGGCAGCGCCGTAAGGCCGAACGCAAGGGCGAGGCCCCGCCGGAGCCCGAGGAGACGGAGAAGCCTGAGGAGGCAGAGAAGGCCGTGGAGACCGAGAAGCAGGAGGAGCCGGCCGAGGGGGCCGAGGTGACGGCGGGCGAGGAGAAGTCGACGATGCTCGCCACTGCTCTGGGGCTCGCCGGTGAGGCGACCGAGGAGCGGGCCGAGGAAGACGAGGAGGAGAAGAAGCCGGACTTCGAGGATCTCTCGGTCAACGGCGAGTCGGCCGAGGCCGAAGCCGTGGGGGAGCCCGCGGAGGAGGCCGAGAAGGACGACGACCACCGTCGCTGGGTCCCGCCGGGCAGCGGACCGGCGGTCGCCGGCGAGGAAGAGGAGGAGGACGCGGCGACCTTCACCTCGCTCGCTCCAACCTCGGAGCCGGAGTCCGAGCCGGAGCCGGAAACGCCGGTGCCGGATACGTCCGGAGCCGAGCTGGCCGCCCCGACGGCCGGGAGCTCGCTCCAGGAGGAGATCGACCGCCTCGCGCGCGAGGGGGAGTCCGAGGCCGCCGCCCCGGCCGAGCCAGCCGCTCCGGCCGAGCCCGAGGCTCCGGCGGAGGAAGCCGAGACCGAGGACGCCGCCGGGTTCACGCTGCCGCCCGACGTCACGCCCTCGCAGCCCTACGACGCCCCCGCCGAGTCGGAGCTCGCGGAGGTCGAGGAAGCGGCCGAGGAGACGGTGCCCGTGCCGGAAGCGCCAGAGGTCGAAGCAGCACCGGAGGTCGCGCCGCAGGAGGTCGACGAGCGCCTCCGACGGGCTGAGGAGCTCGAGCGGCAGGCGGAGGAGCGGGTTCGCCGCGCCGAGCAGGAGACGGAGGAGCTGATCAGGATGGCCGCCGATCAGGCCCGGCGGCAGGCCGAGGAGGAGGTCCGACGGAGCGCGGAGGAGAGGCTGCGTGAGGAGGCCGACCGTATCCGGGAAGAGGCCGAAGCGCGTGCACGCGAGGAGTCCGAGAGGGTCATCCGGGAGGTGGAGGAGCGAACTCGTCAGGCGATCGAGGAGGCCCGCCGCGATGCCGACGCCCGCGTCGCCCTGGCCGCCGAGCAGGCGCGCCGTGAGGCCGAGGAGCGGGTCCGGGCCGAAGCCGAGGAGCGCGTCGAGACCGAGACGTCACGGCTTCGGCGTGAGGCCGAGGAGCGCGCCCGAAGCCAGGCGGAGGAGGAGCTCGGCGGGGAGCGCACCCGACTGTCCAGCGAGCTCGAGGAGGCCGAGCGCCGTCTGCTCGCCGAGCGTGAGCAGCGTGAGCGGGCTCTGCAGGACGCGTACCGGCGGCTCGAGGAGATCGAGCGGCGCACGAAGGAGGCAGAGCGGCGCGCGGCCGAGGCCGAGCGCCTCGCCCAGCTGAGGGCAGAGGAAGCGGATCGCGAGCGCCGCTTGCGCGAGGTGCTGGAGCGGGTCCAGGCCGCCGAGGAGCGCGCGAGGGAGGCCGAGCGCAAGGCCCGCGCCGCTGAGCAGGCCGCGGCCACGAACGTCGGCGCGGCCGAGCAGGCCGCCGCGCCCCCGCCCCCGCCAGCCCCACCACCCCCGCCACCAGCGGCCGAGCCGGAGAGAGAGCAGCCGTCATCGCCGCTCGAGCGCCCGACGCCGCCTGAGCCGGATAACCCCGGCACGGAGGCATCCGTAATCCCGGAGACCGCGCCTGAAGAGCCGCCGGTAGAAGAGGGAGATGAGGAGCGCGGCGGGATTCTCGGTCGCACGGTCGGCGCCATCCTCGGAGTGGGCGGCGGACAGGTCGAGCAGGATGAGCCCGAGGCGATGGCCGATGCGCCGTCGGCGGAGCCGGCCGCGCCCGTGGCCGAGGCCGGGGAGCCCATCAACCTCAACGAGGCCACCTTCGAGGAGCTCCGCGAGATCGGCTTCTCGGTCACCCAGGCGACGCGAGTGCTCACCTACCGCGAGCGCCAGCACGGCTTCAGCTCGCTCGACGACCTCGCCGAGGTCCCGGGCATGCCGCGCGAGTTCCTGGACGACGTCAGGGAGAGGCTGACCGTCTAGGCGGACCGGCCGGGCGAGACAGGGCGGGGGAACTGTCTCAGTACTACCAAGGAGTTGGTAGCGTCCGCGCCCGTGAGGAGAGGCGTTGCGAGCGTCGCTTTCGGGGGCGCGCTGCTCTTGGCGGCGCTGCTCTTCAGCTCGCCGGCGTCGGCGGTCACCTACGCGCCCGTCGATCAGCCGGGTCCCGCGCTCAGCGTCCCTCAGTCACAACTCGATTCCTCGCTGCAGTGCTCCGGGAATCTGGCGAGCGGAGGGAAGGCGCCCGTCCTGCTCGTGCCCGGGACCGGCGGCGATCCGGCACAGAACTTCGCGTGGAGCTGGGAGCCGTCGCTGAACAAGCTCGGGATTCCGTGGTGCACCGTGACGCTTCCGGATCACACGCAGGGCGACATCCAGATCGCGGGTGAGTACGTGGTGAATGCGATCCGGACGATGTACGCGCAGGCCGGCCGGCGCATCTCGATCATCGGTCACAGCCAGGGGGGCATGCTGCCGCGCTGGGCGTTCCGCTTCTGGCCCGACACGAGGACGATGGTCGACGACGACATCGGGGTGGCCGCGAGCAATCACGGCTCCAGCGGGGCCCAGTTCGTCTGCCAGCTCGGCTGCTCTCCGGCCGACTGGCAGCAGAGCGACAAGGCCGAATTCATCAAGGCGCTGAACAGCTATCAGGAGACCTTCCCGGGGATCTCCTACACCGAGATCTACACCCACCTCGACGAGATCGTCACCCCGAACTTCGACAGCACCGGCAGCTCGTCCCTGCACGGCGGCGGCGGCGAGATCACCAACGTCGCGATCCAGGAGGTCTGCCCGCTCGACGTCTCCGAGCATCTCGCGGTCGGCACGCAGGACAACACGGCCTACGCCCTCGCGATCGACGCGCTCAGCCATTCCGGGCCGGCGGTCCCTGCGAGCGTGCCGTCGAGCGTCTGCCTGGATCCTCTGATGCCCGGCATCAACAAGGCGACCTACTCGGTCGATGCCGCGAGCGCCGCGCTCGGCTTCGCGCAGAACATCGCGTCGGCTCCGCAGGTGCAGGCCGAGCCGCCGCTCAAGTGCTACGTCACCGCCAGCTGCGGACAGGCGGCCGCGGCGGTCAAGGCGAAGGCCAAGTGCAAGGCGAAGCGCAAGCGCAAGCACCGCGCCGCCGCGAGCAAGCGCCGAGGCTGCAAGAAGAGGCACAAGAAGCGGTGAGGCACGTGACCGCCTCCTGCCGGTAAGAGCGTTTGCCGACGAGGTCGGCTTGGCAGACTGAGGCTTGGTGAGCGAGCGCGAGACAGTCGCTGTGCTGGGCGCCGGCGGGACCATGGGCCTGCCGATGACGCGGAACATCGCGGAGGCGGGCATCGAGGTGCGCGCCTGGAACCGCACCCGCGAGCATGCCGAGCCGCTGGCGGAGGATGGGCTGGATCTGATCGACACCGCAGCCGAGGCGGCCTCGGGCGCCTCGATGATCCTCACGATCCTGAGCGACGCGGACGCGGTCGTCTCCGTGATGGAGAGCTCCGACGGAGCTCTCGCCGGGGCCGAGGAGGGCGCGATCTGGCTGCAGATGAGCACGATCGGCATCGAGGGCACGGAGCGCTGTGTTCCGCTCGCCGAGCAGAAGGGACTCGTCCTGGTCGACGCGCCCGTTGTCGGCACGAAGAAGCCCGCCGAGGAGGGCAAGCTGACGGTGCTTGCCTCGGGGCCCGACGAGGTCCGCTCGCGCTGCGAGCCGATCTTCGATGCCGTCGGTCAGAAGACGATCTGGCTCGGAGAGGCGGGTAGAGGCACCCGGATGAAGCTGGTCATCAACTCCTGGATCCTGACGCTGGTCGAGGGGCTTGCGGAGACCGTCGCCTTCGCCGAGGGGATCGATATCGACCCCGCCCAGTTCCTCGAGGTGATCTCCGGAGGCCCGACCGACACCGCGTACGCCCAGCTCAAGGGCAAGATGATGATCGAGGGCAGCTTCGAGCCCTCCTTCAAGCTCGAGCTGGCCGCGAAGGACGCCCGGCTTGTGCTCGAGGCGATGGAGCGCCACGACCTGGAGCTGCCGGTGCTGGAGCAGATCCGGGGACAGCTCGAGGAGGCCGCTCGGGAGCACGGCGAGAAGGACATGGCCGCGGCCTACCTCGCCAGCAGGCCGAAGCAGCCGGCGTCTCGAAGCTAAAATTGCCTGCACATAGCACGGGGCCGAATTGGATTCGACTTGGTCATCCGTGCGATCAGGTTGCAGGCCGAGGTTCCAGGAGGCCTCGTTAAACACCTGGACCAACCAATAAGTGCGGACCATGAGTTCGCTCTCGCCGCTTAGTTAGAAGCTAAGTAGCGTGCGTCGGCCCACCCGAGCCCGAGGGGTGGGGTCCCGGCGTCAGCATCGGGCTCACCCGGTCGGCCCGTCCCGACCGTCCGGGGACATCGAAGGGGCTTTGCCCTCCGGCATCTCCCGCCGGCAGCGGAGGTCGTAGGGCGAGAACAAAAGCGCCGGCTATGCCTGTAGACGCCGGTCGTTCGTGACCGAGGACGTGGGTTCAAATCCCACCGGCTCCATTCCCCAGCTGAGACGTAGGCTTTCCGCACGGGCGCAGGGATGCGCCGCCACTCAAAGAGGGGAGACCCCGCATGGCGATCAGCGACCGCGAGTCCCAGCAGGTCGAGCAGGCCAATGCTTCCGGCAAGACGCCGGTTGTCTTCATCCACGGACTGTGGCTCTTGCCCAGCAGCTGGAACAACTGGTTGGAGTTCTTCGAGGAGAACGGATTCGCCGCCCTGAACCCGGACTGGCCGGACGATCCGGAGACCGTCGAGGAGGCACGGGCGAACCCGGACGTCCTCGCCAAGAAGACCCTCAAGCAGGTCGCCGATCACACGCAGGAGGTGATCGACCGGCTCCAGCAGAAGCCCGCGGTCATGGGTCATTCGACGGGCGGCCTCATCGCGCAACTGATCGCCGACCGCGGCCACTCGGCCGTCACTGTCGCGATCGATCCCGGCCCGTTCCGCGGTGTACTGCCGCTTCCGATCTCAACTTTGCGGGTGTCCGCGCCCATCCTGAGGAACCCGCTCAACCGCGGCAAGGCGATCACGCTCACCTTCGACCAGTTCAAGTACGGCTGGACGAACGCAATTGAGTCAGATGACGAGGCGAAGCGGCTCTACGAGACCTACCACGTGGCCGCGCCGGGGGTCGCCCTGATGCAGATGGCGAACGCCAACCTGAATCCCTGGACCGAGGCCAAGCTCGACCCCAAGAACCCCGAGCGCGGTCCCCTCCTGATCATCGATGGCGAGAAGGACCACACGGTGCCCTGGGCGATCGCCAACGCCGCGTACAAGCGGCAGGTCCTCAATCCCGGCGTCACCGAGATCACCAAGATCCCGAATCGCGGGCACTCCCTGACCATCGACAGCGGTTGGCGGGAGGTCGCCCAGACCGCGCTCGACTTCGTCAAGCGCTTCGTCTAGGACCAGAGCTCGGCCAACGGGCCGTCCGAGCCCTCGACCGGATCGGCGCCGGGCACCGGCACGGCCCGGATGTTCGCGACCGCCTCGTCGTGCTCGGCCGGGTCGCCGCGGCGGAGGTCCCACGGCATCCCGTCCGGGTAGGCGCCCACCACCAGCAGGTCGGCGCTCGAACCCTCGTTGCAGTGGCCGGTGCCTGCGGGGAGGACGAGGACGTCGCCCCGGCCGATTTCGAAACTCCGCCCGCTCGGACCCCCGAGCCTGACGGTTACCGTCCCGGCGACGATGCCGAGCACTTCGTGCGCGATCGAGTGGAAGTGGTGGAAGGAGAAGATCCCGTCGCGCCAGTCCGGCACCCAGCCGTTCGAGCCGAACAGCTCCTCGCAGTCACCGGCGTGCCTGGCGGCCTCGAGCTCGTGGTAGATCAGGACGGGCAGCGGCGAGTTCGGGATCGCACCGTCATCCTCGAAGCGGTGGGTCTCGGGCTCCACGCCGGGCCAGCCTAGCGGCCGGCCGGAGCGGCTACTTGAACGCCGCCAGCACCTCGGCGGCTGCCCGGAGCCCGGTCTCGACGCCGCCGTTCAGGTAACCCTGGAAGTCGACGGAGGTGTGCTCGCCACAGAAGTGGACGGCGCCTTCCTGTACCCCCTCGATGCCGCTGAATTTTGTGTACTGGCCCACCTTCCAGTAGGAGTACGAGCCCAGGGTCCACGGATAGGCGTGCCAGTAGTCGATCGTGGCGCGGCCGTTGTAGTGGCCGGTCTTGATCCCCGGCAGCACTGGATCAATCTGCTCGAGGAACTGCTTCGCGCGGGCGTCGGCGATGGCGATCTCCGGATTGAAATCCGGGCCGAAGCTGTCCCCGATCAGGCCGCCGGTGTAATCCACCAGGATCCCAGCGCTGCCCGGCTGCGTGCGCGTGACCTCCCAAGTGTTCTGGTAGCCGGTGTCGGCGTAGGTCTCGCCGTTGTTGCCGAGAGTGGTCCAGTAGCGATCGGTGAACTGGACATGCAGCTTCGAGTTGGTGCCCATGCCCAGCTGCTCGATCGCCTTTCTCTTGAGGCTCGAGAAGCCGGCGCTGCCGTAGTCGAGCGTCCGCAGGATCGAGAAGGGCAGGGCGAGGACGACCCGGTCGGCGGTGACGGTCGACCCGTTGCTGAACCCGATCCGGTAGGTCCCGTCGCTGTTCCGCCGGATCGAGCTCATCGGCATGTTGCGATGGATCTGGTTGCCGAGGACGTCCGCGAGGCGCGTGGGGATCTGGTCATTGCCGCCGCGCACGTGGTACTTCTCGTTCGACGGGCCGAAGATCCGCAGCTGCCCCTGGCCGGAGTAGGCGAGGAGGTAGAGCATGTTGAGCGAGCTCTGCACGGTCGATTCCGCGCCGTACTCGATGTTGTAGGCGATGTCGAGCAGCTGGCCGAGCTTCGACGACATCC
>JBKPLC010000074.1:0-33799 GCA_046731495.1 Actinomycetota bacterium
CGATCCGGTGCGCGCCGAGGAACGACGTCCCCGCGCTGAGCTGAGACTTCGGGGCGACGCTGGCCGAGCGAGTGAGCGTCTCCGACTTGGCCGACGGCGGGCGCTTCGGCGGTGCGGCCTCCTCGACCGGCTCCTCCTTGCTCCCGCCCGCCGCGGCCTCGTCGGGCTCAGAGCCTTCCTCGCCTTGCTCTTCCTGCTCCCCCTTCGCCTCGCGCTCGGGCTGGTCCCTGCCGCGCAGCTCCTGGCCCGCGAAGCCCCAGTCGACCTGGCGCTGGTGACTCTCCATCGCGGAGACGGGGACGGTGACCCCCGGCGAGCCGGTCCACGGCCCTCCAGCGCGGGTCTCTCCTGTCCCAGGGGTCGCGGAGGTGGAGCTCCCTAATCCCGCCGCCACCAACACGATCACTGGAAGCACCGCAAGCGGAATGCGACGCTTCATGCAGCGCGAGTGTAGAGGCAGAAGGCCCCGTCAAACGGCCGGCGGGATGCGTCTCTGGACCAATTTCAGAGCCATGGTCTGGCTGCTCGGGTCGCCGCCGGTCGGATAGAAGGTGATGGTCAGCGGGACCTTCAGGTGACCCTTCCGGGCGAGCTTCCGGCGGGACTTGCCGACCGTCACCACGTTAAAAGACACGCTGCTCGCCACCGCCGTCGTGGCGTGGCGCTTCTTGAGGCCGAGGCCCCCTACGGTCGCCAGTCCCGGATTGGAGAGAGCCACCGTGATCGTCGCCGTGCCGTTGCGCCGATGTCGCGCGATCCCGGTGATCGTGAAGGCGTTGCTGGGGTCGAGGACGGCCGAGAGGTTGAGCCGGACGTCGGTGACGGGGCCAAACTGGGCGGTCTCACCGGTGTCGAGGTCGCCCGCCGCGCGGAGGATCCCGTCCCCGAGCGTCACGAAGGTGCACGAGTTGACCGCGCCCTCCTCATGGACGCCGATCAGATCGCCCGACTCGACCTGGATGCCGGCTGGGAAGGTGTTGAGCCCCGGCGAGAGGGTGTGCTGAGCCGCCTTGCCGACCACCTGAAAGAAATCGGGATCGCTCGTCCGGCGGAAGACCTTGAAGACGTAGGTCGCGCCGGCGCCTGAGGAGTTGGTGCTCCAGGAGGTGATCGTCCCAGCGGCCCGCGCGCTGTAGAGATTGCCGCCGGTGACGCTGGTCTGCAGGTAGTCGAAGCCAGACGTGCAGGTCGCCGCCGGCGGGCTTGCCGCCAGCTGGCCGATCGTCACGGATGCGCCCGCGGGCGCGGCTGTGGCGAGCGCGCCCGCGCAGGCGAGTGACACTGCGACGCCGCGTAGCGGACGCCTACGCTTGATTGTGCTCAGCACCCCGCGAATGCCTCCTCAACACCGACCCTCCCCGGTCGGAGCGGAGGTTAGACCAGCACGGAGCGGACCCGGGGATCGACCCTCGGCGAGAGCCGGCGTTCGGCCTCGGTCTCGTGGCCGTTGCGCGCCTGTCCGGGCTCACGGGCGGTGATCTCGAAGAGCACGCCGGATGGCTCGCGGAAGTAGACCGAGCTGCAATGGCCCCGGTCGATCACCGGGGTGGCCCGGCAACCCATTCCGATCACGCGCTGGCGCCAGGCGCTCAGGCTTCCCTCGCCCGCCCAGGCGACGTGGTGGATGGTCCCGGCGCCGAGGCTCGGGCGCACTGTGGGCGGCTCGTCGAAGGCGAAGGCGGTCGCCCGATGCGTTCCCAGGACCTCATATGCGTCCGGGCCGGTGACCTTGAAGCCGAGTCGTCCGGCGAGGATGTCGGCGCTCGGCACGCTCTGGCGGCCGTAGGCGCGCACACCGGCCAGTGCGCGGATCGCATGTTCGGCGGGCACGGTCGACGAGTGCGTGGGCAGCGGCGCGTCGGGAACCTCCCCGCTCGTCACCAGCTCGTGGGCGAGCCCCTCCGGGTCCGTGAACCTGAGCACAGCGCCGTCGCAATCGGCCCCCAAGCGGTGGGCGTCGATCCCCGCCTCGGCGAGGCGGCCCGCCCAGTAGCGGATGGAGGCCGCGGTGGGCAGGTTCCACCTGAGCGTGTGGACCATCCCGTTTCCGGCGCGGCCACGGCCGAGTCCCGGAGCCTCGATGAAGCTGAGCACGCCGTGCGCGCGGCCGGGCTCCGGAGCCAGGCTGAGCAGGTGCGAGTCCGGTGACTCGAAGTCGGGGGACCGGCCGACGAAGGGCAGGCCGAGCACACCCGCGTAGAAGTCCAGGCAGCGCTGGCCGTCGGCGGTGATGCCGGTGACATGATCGATGGCGTCCAGCCGCATTTGATTCGTCAACATTGGTCCGAGTCGTCCGGGGAACACTTGAAGTAGTTGAGTTTCTAGACCAGTAAGGTACACAAATGCCCTCGCAAGCGGCGCCCAACATCCTCTACATCCACTCGCACGACACCGGCCGGTACGTCCAGCCCTACGGCTACCAGGTGCCCACGCCCAACATCCAGCTGCTCGCGGACCAGGGAGTGCTCTTCCGCAAGGCGTTCTGTGCGGCGCCAACCTGCTCGGGAAGCCGCGCCTCGCTGCTCACCGGGCAGTACTGCCACAACAACGGCATGCTCGGTCTCGCCCACCGCGGCTGGTCGCTCAACGACTACGGCGAGCACCTGGTCCACCCGCTGGGCGACGTCGGCTACCGCTCCGTGCTGATCGGGGAGCAGCACATCTCCGAGGATCCGGAGGTGATCGGCTACGACGAGGTGATCGAGGTGGACAGCCACCACGCCGCGGACGTGGCGCCGATCACGGTCGAGGCGTTGCGAACCGCGAGCGAGCCCTTCTTCTTCTCGGTGGGGTTCTTCGAGACCCACCGCCAGTTCCGCGCGCCGACCTCGGTGCGCGACTCGCTCTACTCGCTCCCGCCGGCGAACCTTCCCGACACGCCCGAGACGCGCAGGGACATGGCCGCCTTCAAGGCGAGTGCCCGCTCACTCGATCAGGGCATCGGGGCCGTGCTCAACGGCCTCTACGAGTTCGGCCAGGCGGAGCGGACGCTGATCATCTGCACCACCGACCACGGCCTGGCCTTCCCCGGCGCGAAGGCGACCCTCTTCGACCGCGGCACCGGCGTGCTGCTGATCATGCGCGGGCCGGGCGGCTTCGCGGGCGGCAAGGTCTACGACGCGATCGTCAGCCACCTCGACATCTACCCCACGCTCTGCGAGCTCGCGGGCGCCGAGAAGCCCGGCTTCCTGCAGGGAGCCTCGCTCTTGCCGCTCGTCCATGACGAGGTCGAGCGGATCCACGACGAGGTCTTCACCGAGGTGACCTTCCATGCGGCCTATGAGCCGACGCGGGCGGTGCGCACCGAGCGCTGGAAGTACATCCGTCGCTTCGACGACAACCCGCACACCGTGCTGGCCAACTGCGACGACAGCGCTAGCAAGGAGACCCTCGTCCGAGCCGGCTGGGCCGAGCAGCTGATCGCTCAGGAGCAGCTCTACGACCTCGTTCTGGATCCGAACGAGGTCCGGAACCTCGCGGAGGATCCGGCCCACGCGGACGTGGTCGGCGACCTCCGTGCCCGGTTGACCGCCTGGATGGAGGACACGGAGGACCCACTGCTGGAAGGCCCGGTGCCGGTCCCGGAGGGCGCGGTGATCAACGACCCCGCCCAGGCCTCGCCAAACGACCCGTTGACCAGCGGAGCGACGGCATGATCCGCCACCTCCGCCTCTCCTTCTGGATCGTGGTGATCGGGACGGTGGTGCTCTACGCCTTCTTCGTCGTGCTGGCGACGATCCCACCGGGGCAGGTGGCCGCCCTGACCGCCGTCGTCGCGGTCCTGACCGCGATCTTCACGCTCAGGAACCTGCGGATGGCGGCGCAGCTTGCCGATCGCGGCGGCGATCCTCATCTTCGCCGCGCTCTGAACCGGATACGCGAGCGCCGCGGCTTCTAGCTCTCCCGCTGGCGATGATCGTCGCCCGGATCCCGGGCTCATCGCGATGGCCGTTCCCGTTGCCGTTCCCGTTCACGCTGGGCCGGGGCGCGGCCGGCGGACCCACCTCCAGCAGCCGATCGAGCAGCTCGAACGCCTCATCGCTTCCGCCGCGCCTGAAGCAGACGCCCGCGGCGAGGGCGCCGGCGCCCTCCCTCAGCCAGATCGACGGAAAGATGCCGACCCGCCAGGCGATCTGCGTCCGCATCCGCAGCCGCGCGGCGGCGCGCCGCAGCGGTCCATGGTCGAGGTCCGCCCCCGCATGGCTGAGGCAGATGTCGCGGCGGATCCGGCTGATCCTGCGGTATCCGCCGGTGCCCACGACTCGCGAGGCATAAGGCTCGAGGCGCTGGCGGTCGGCGTAGCCCACCCCGTCGTTCCAGGCCCGCAGGAACGAAGCGATTACCGGGTCGACGCAGTCGGGACGATCGGAGAACGGCTCGCCGCCCATCATCGACGCGAGCTCCACGATGCAAACGCCGTCGTCGGGGCTGCGGTGCGACCCCGGCTCCAGCCGGACCGACGCATGCGCGCCGATACCCCTCTCAGCGCCCTCGTTGCTCATGCCACTAGCTCGCTGAGGAGAATACCGGGCGCCCTCAGGCCGGGCGCCGGCGGAAGCGGAGGCCCAGCCCGACGAGCAGATAGGCGATCGTCACGGCGAGCAGGGCGAACTTGAGGGTCGCGCAGACCTGCGCCAGCCGTGGTGCCAAATCGCCGCCGTGCTGGTTGACGGCCAGGAGCAGCCCGACGTCCTCGATCGCGTCGAAGGCCGCCGCGGCGGCGGCGAAGGTCATCACCGGAAGCCCGAATCCCGCCATCCGGTCCCAGCCTCGCCGCTCGGCCAGATCGCGGGTCGCGGCGGCAGCCAGGACGAGGAAGGTGCCGTAGGCGACGATGTAGGCGTAATCGAGCCAGAGCGAGGCCTTGGCCGCGTCGCTGCCGTCATCGCCCCAGTCGGCCAGAATCTCGGTCGCACGGTCCTCCGACCCGGCGAGCTCGAAGCCGATGATCCCGGGGCCGCCGGCGTCGACCATCTGCCGGTCGAGTGCCACCAGGACCGCCCCGATCACGAGCGAGGCGATCGCCGAGGCAACCAGCGCCCGCTTCCTGGTCACCCGACCTCGGCGATCGCCGCGTCGACGTCGGCGAGCGAGGGCGATTGGATCAGCTGCTTCGTGCCGTTCGGCCCGCCGACGACGACAGCCGGCTCGGCCGGGAGCCTGCGGTCGGCACTGAGCTTCTCGTCGTCATCCAGGGTGTTCTGGATGTCGTCATCGCCCATGTCGCGCTGCCACTGCTCGACGTTGAAGTTCGTGACCCCAACGCCGCGGGCGATGTTGTCGAGGAACTCCTGGTCCGCGCCGTGCTCCTCCGCCTCGTCCTGATTGATGAAGAAGAGCTCGATGAACTGCCACTCGTAGTCCTGCTTGGCCGCTGCGACGGCGCCGTAGGCGCCGAGGAAGAAGCCGGATTCCGTCATCGGGAAGTTGTGGTAGACGAGCTGGACGTCGCCGCTCCGGACCGGCCCGCTGATCAGCGGGACGACCACCTGCTGGTTCCACTCTGAACATGGATCGCACTGCATGTCGTTGAAGACCTGGACGGTCACGGGCGCGTCGGGAGATCCCAGCCGGGGGCCGTCCTGCGGGATGCCGCCGACCAGGCTCTGCACCTCCTCGGCCCCGGTGATCTTGATGTCCTCGCCCCCGCCGCTGCCGACCGAGAGGCTGACGATTGCGAAGCCCAGCAGCCCGACGCAGAGCGCCAGCACGAGCAGCCCGATGAGGCGGGGGCGCCTGCGGGGTGGGTCCTCGTTCACGGGGTCCGGCATGGTAGATGTGATCAGTCATGCCCCAGCGCGACGAGATCCTCGCCTTCTGCGACGAGCTGCTCGACTCGGGCTCGTTCGAGGACTACGGGCCGAATGGCCTCCAGGTGCCGGGTGCGACCGAGGTGAACCGTGTCGCGACCGGCGTGTCGGCGAACCTGGAGACGCTCGAGCGCGCCGTCGAGGGCGGAGCCGAGCTCGTCATGACCCACCACGGTCTGCTCTGGGGCGACGAGGTCTCACCGCTGTCGGTCCCGATGGCCTCCAGGCTGAAGGCGTTGCTCTCCGCCGACTGCTCGCTGGCCGCCTACCACCTGCCGCTCGACGCCCACCCGGAGATCGGCAACAACGCCCTGCTGCGCGACGCTCTCGGGCTCGAGCCCGACGAGCGGCCCTTCGGTCGGGCGAAGGGATCCGCCGTCGGCCTGATCGGCCGCGCGCCGGAGCCGATCGAGCTTGGCGAGCTCGCCGGCCGCCTGCGTGGGGCCGTGGGTCAGGACCCGCTGGTCTTCGACTCGGGCCCCGAGCGGATCTCGACGGTCGGGATCGTCACCGGGTCGGGCGGCTTCGCGCTTCACGAGGCCGGGCCGATGGGCCTCGATGCTCTCGTCACCGGCGAGCCGAGCGAGCCCGTGATGGGCGAGGCCCGGGAGTACGGGATCCACTTCCTCGCCGGCGGCCACTACGCGACCGAGGTCTTCGGGATCCGGCGGCTCGGCGAGCTGGTCGCGGAGCGGTTCGAGATCGAGCACGAGTTCATCGACGTGCCGAACCCGATCTAGGCCGCAGAACCCCCGCTAATTGCGGAGAAATGATTGACACGTCGCGCTGACGCGATATACCTCCATTCCAGTCTTTTCGGCGTTCATAGAGGAGAGGAGTGGCTATATGTCCGTTCACCTGACGCCCACCGAGCTGGCCGACGAGCTGCACATGAAGCGTCGCGATGTGCTCTCCAAGTGCATCGAGATGAATGTGCCGGTGCTCAAGGGCCGGATCGACAAGACCCTCTTCGTCTCCTCGCTGCGGGCGTTCCAGGCTCAGGAGCGGAAGGCCACGGCCTAGTCCGCGTTTCCCCGGACTGGCTGGACGGCCAGTCCCTAATACACTCCGGTCGGGATGGAGACCGCCACCGTAGCGGCCGAGGGATCGGCCGCCGAGTCCAGCACCCACAGCAAGACAGTCGCCGACCTCGCGCCCCTCGCGGCCGAGCGCCACGCCGACCTGCAGGCGGTCACCTACAAGGACCCTTCCGGCAACTGGGTCTCCAGGACCTACCGCGAGGTCGGCGAGATCGTCCGGCAGCTGGCCCTGGGGCTGCTCGAGCTGGGCATCGAGAAGGGGGACAAGGTCTCGATCCTCGCCAACACCCGGCCCGAGTGGACCTACTTCGACTTCGCCGCCCTCAGCGTGGGCGCGGTCGTCGTCCCGATCTACCAGACCAACTCGCCCGATGAGTGCCAGTACGTACTGGAGAACTCCGACGCCAAGGCGGTGATCGTCGAGGACTCCGAGCAGCTCGCGAAGATCGAGGAGATCCGCGATCGCACGCCGAAGCTCGAGCACGTCATCCGCATGGAGGGCTCGGGCGGCAACGCGATCTCGATGGACGAGCTGATCGAGGCGGGCTCGGCCCGCTCCGACTCCGAGTGGGAGGCGCGCTGGCAGTCGGTCACCCCGGACGACATCTGCACCTTCATCTACACGTCCGGGACCACCGGGCCGCCGAAGGGCTGCGTGATCTCCCACGGCAACTACCGCTCGATGGTGACCATGGCGCTCGACGAGAGCGTCCTCGACCGGAACACAACCACCTACCTCTTCCTCCCCCTCGCCCACTCCTTCGCGCTGCTGATCCAGTTCCTGAGCTTCGATCTCGGCGGCAACATCGCCTACTGGGAGCGCGACCCGCTGAAGATCATCCCGAACCTCGTCGAGGTGAAGCCGGACTACTTCCCATCGGTCCCGCGGATCTTCGAGAAGATCTACACGGCCGCGACCAGCGAGGTGGAGAAGTCGGGCGGCCTCAAGAAGGTCGTCTTCAACTGGGCGATCGGCGTCGGGAAGAAGGTCCGGGAGCGCGAGCGAGCCGGACAGCCGATCGGCTGGCTCCTCCGCAAGCAGTACGAGATCGCCGACAAGCAGGTCCTCTCGAAGATCCGCGCCCTGTTCGGCGGCCGGATCAAGAACTGCGTCACGGGCGCCGCCCCGATCAACCCGGAGATCCTGCGCTTCTTCGACGCCGCCGGCGTGCTGGTCCTCGAGGGCTGGGGAATGACCGAGACCTCGACGGCCGCCACCGTCGCCCGCCCGGACGCCTTCAAGTTCGGCAAGGTCGGCCGGGCCTTCAAGGGGTGCGAGATCAGGATCGCCGACGACGGCGAGATCCTCGTCCGGGGACCGAACATCTTCCAGGGCTACTACAAGAACGAGGAAGCGACCCGGCAGACGCTCGAGGACGGCTGGCTCCACACCGGCGACATCGGGGAGCTCGACGGGGACGGCTACCTCTCGATCACCGGCCGCAAGAAGGACATCATCATCACCGCGGGCGGCAAGAACATCACCCCGGCGAACCTCGAGGCCGAGATCAAGCAGAGCCCGTACGTCTCGCAGTGCGTGGTGATCGGCGACCGCAGGCCCTACCTGGTCGCGCTGATCACGCTGGACATGGAGGAGTGCGCCAAGCTCTGCGAGGAGAAGGGCTGGCCCGCGGACCCGGCCCAGCTGCGCGAGAACCCGGAGATGAAGGCGATCATCCAGCAGCACCTCGACCAGGTGAATGAGAAGTTCGCGCGCGTCGAGCAGGTGAAGAAGTTCGAGATCCTGCCCCAGGACCTGTCCCAGGAGACCGGCGAGCTGACGCCGACCCTGAAGGTCAAGCGCAACGTGGTCTCCGAGAAGTACGAGCGGGAAGTCGACGCGCTCTACGCCTAGGTTCCTGGTCGTCCCCGACTCGTTCAAGGGGACGCTCAGCGCGCGTCAGGTCGCCGAGGCGATCGGCTCGGGGATCGAGGACGCCGGAGCGCAGGCCGACCTCTGCCCGGCCGCGGACGGCGGCGAGGGAACGATGGACGTGCTGCTCGACGCCCTCGGCGGCGAGCGGCGCTCCGCGAACGTCCACGATCCGCTCGACCGCACGATCGAGGCCGAGTTCGGGCTGGTCCGCGACGGCAGAACCGCGATCGTCGAGGCAGCGACGGCCTCCGGCCTCTCACTGGTGACGCCGGAGAAGCGCGACCCCGAGCGCGCCAGCAGCGCCGGCACCGGCGAGCTGATCGCGGCCGCGATCGAGGCCGGGGCGCGGCGGATCTGGCTGGGAGCCGGCGGCAGCGCAACGACCGATGGGGGTCGCGGCGCTATCGAGGCGCTCGAGGCCGCAGGCGGCCTCCGCGACGCCCAGCTCGAGGTGCTCTGCGACACCTCGATCCCCTTCGAGCGAGCGGCGGAGGAGTTCGCGCCGCAGAAGGGTGCCTCGCCGGAGCAGGTCGGCCGGCTCACCGACCGCCTGGTGGCGCTGGCGGGCAGCCTGCCGCGCGACCCCCGTGGGCGCACGATGACGGGTGCTGCCGGAGGCCTCTCCGGCGGGCTCTGGGCCGCGTTCGGGGCTCACCTGGTGCCCGGCGCGACCTTCGTCCTCGGCGTGCTCGGCTTCGACGGCCGGCTCGAGAACGCCGGCGCGGCGATCACGGGCGAGGGGCGACTCGACTCTCAGAGCCGGGAGGGCAAGCTGACCGGTGAGATCGCGCGCCGCTGCCGGGCCGCCGAGGTGCCGTGCCACGTGATCGCGGGAGAGATCGCCCTCGATCCCGAGGACGAATCGCGTCTCGGCTTCGCCTCGCTGATGGCTGCGGGGAGCGCGGAGTCGATCAGGGCGTCGGCGGAGCGAATCGCCGCAATCGCGGCCGGGTAACGTCCGCGCCGTGAACGCGAACGGCAGGACGGCGCTGGTCACGGGGGCGAGCAGCGGGATCGGGGCCGCCACGGTGCGATCGCTCGCGGCCGTCGGCTTCGAGGTCGTCGCCGCAGCGCGGCGTCTCGACCGCTGCGAGGAGCTCGCGAAGGAGGTTGGCGGGCGCGCCCTTCGGGTTGATGTGGCGGATCCCGACTCCGTCGCCGCGCTCGCCGACGAGCTGCCGGAGCTCGCCGTCCTCGTCAACAACGCGGGCGGCGCGCTCGGCGTCGAGCCCGTCGCCGAGGCCGACGAGGAGAACTGGCGCCAGATGTACGAGACCAACGTGATGGGCGTCATGCGCGTGACGAAGGCGCTGCTCCCGGCGCTCGAGCGAGACGGAGGCGGTGATGTCGTCGTGGTCGGGTCCGTCGCCGGCGTCGAGGTGTACCCGGGCGGCGGCGGCTACACGGCGGCCAAGCATGCCGCCAATGCGGTCACCCGGACGCTCCGCCTGGAGCTGCTGGGCAAGCCGATCCGCGTCAGCGAGGTGGCTCCGGGGATGGTCGAGACCGAGTTCTCGCTGGTCCGCTTCGAGGGTGACCGGGCCAAGGCCGAGAAGGTCTACGACGGCACCAGGCCGCTGACCGCGGAGGACGTCGCCGATGCGATCGCCTATGTGGTCACCCGGCCGCCACACGTCGACATCGACTACCTCTCGATCAAACCGACCGACCAGGCGACCGCCCGCGACGTGCACCGGACATAAAACGGGTCGCGCCTGGACGGTGCGCCCTCGCATTACGCGACCTCGTAGTAGAGGTGCGTGACCTGCTCGCCCTCCACCACCCGCGGCGGCTTGAGCGCGATCGGAGCGTTCTCCAGGCCGTCGAAGAAGCGGATCCCTTCCCCCAGCAGGACCGGCGCCACACTGAGACGGACCGCATCGAGCACGCCCGCATTGAGGCCCTGCCGGACGATGCTGGCCCCCGCCACACCGACCAGGCCATCGCCCGCGGCCTCCCGTGCCTGCTCGACGGCGCTCTCCACCCCGTCAGTGACGAAGGTGAACGGCGCGTCGTCGAAGCCGTCGGGCGGGTTGTGGGTGAGGATCCACACCGGGGCATCCGCCGGGTGAGCTCCCGCCCAACCCCCGGCGAGGTCGAAGGTGCGGCGGCCGGTCACGATCCCGCCGATGGTGTCGAGCATGTTGCGGAGCTCCGCCGCACTCGCCTCATCGACGTGGAACGCCGGCATCACGTGTTTGTTCGGCACCGAGACCTCAACGTCCCCCGAGCTCATCCAGGCGAAGATCTCCTTGATGTCGTCGTTCGGGCCGGCGATGAACCCGTCCAGGGACACGGACATGTCAGCGACTACTGTGGCCATTCCCAACCTCCAGTCTCAGTATTGGACTCGGTAGTGCATGTGGGTGACACCGCCCTCCCCCTCGAGGACCCGCATGCGCTCGAGCTCGATCTGCTCCGGGTCGAGGCCCTCGAACAGACGGCGCCCTTGGCCGAAGAGGACGGGAACGACGTGCAGCTCGAGCTCGTCGAGGACGCCGGCGGCTAGCGCGAGTTGGGTGACCGCAGCGCCATGGACCATGACGTTCCGCTCACCCGCGGCCTCTTTGGCCAGGCTCATGGCGCTCTCGACGCTGTCCACGTAAGTCACCAGCGGCCATCCCGAGATGTCGATGCCTGGCTCACGGCGGCTGTAGATGAAGATCGGCACCCCGTCGTGGTGGTCGCCATTCCAACCGCCCGCCCACTCGAACGTCCTCCGGCCGGCGACGACCGCCCCGGTCGACATGAACTCATTGACGATCTGGCCGTTAACGCCACCGGAGCGGCGGACGGAGTCCAGGTCTACGTCATCGCCGCTCATCGCCCATTGGTGCAGGCGGTGACCGCCGTCACCGAGGCCGTTGTGCGGGCCCTCATTGGGCCCGGTGATGAACCCGTCCAGAGACATCGACATGTAGAGCACGGTTGCGGACACGGGACTCCTTCCTCGCCTATCGTGTGCGCGGCGATATTCCGTAGCCGGTTAATTAACCGTATCGTTATCAAAGATCGATGGCGACCGACCAGCTCAGCCTGACCTTCGCGGCTCTAGCGAACCCGACCAGGCGCGCCATCCTCGACCGACTCGCGGAAGGGGAGGCGACCGTCGCAGAGCTGGCGAAGCCCTTTTCCGTCAGCCCGCCCGCGATCTCGCGCCACCTGCGGGTCCTGGAGCGCGCGGGCTTGATCGCGCGGCGACGGGAGGCCCAGTCCCGCCCGACTACTCTCCGCCTCGAGGCACTCGACGAAGCCGATGCCTGGATGGAGACCTGCCGGACAACTTGGCAGGGACGGATGAACCGGCTCGGCGAGCACCTCGATCGGGTCCAGGGGCGGCGCAATTGACGGCCGACCGCGAAGTCCGGATCACCCGGACCTTCGACGCCCCGCGCGAGCTCGTCTTCAGCGCCTGGCTGGATCCAGATCAGATCGCAGCGTGGATGGCTCCGGAGGGAACCGAGGTGCCGCGCTCCTCGATCAACGTCGACGCACGCCCCGGGGGCGTGATCGAATACTCGATGGTCGACCCGACCCTTGGACGGGCCTACCCCGTCGTCTTCGAGATCGTCGAGTTGACCGAGCCCGAGCTCCTCGTGTTCGAGTCCCCGCCCCAGCCCGAGTTCGGCTTCGTCGAGCGGATGACGACTCGGGTGGTCTTCGAGAAAGAGGGCGACCGGACGACGGTTACCGTCACCCAGGGCCCCCACACCGACGAGACGCTCGGGGACGCGGATGCCGGCTGGACCAGCGTCCTCGACAATTTGGACCGGCTGGTCAGAACGGCTTCGCCATAAACGGGTCGCTCCTACCCGATTAAACGGGTTGCTCCTTGCGGAGCACCCTTGCATCTAGGAGCGCCCTCGAATCTCTTCCGCCTCGCCGGACTGCCGCAGGAGCGCGCCGGTGGTCTGCTCGAGCACGCGGCGCCAGGCCGAGATCCCCTTCTCCTCCTCCTCGACGGTCTCGATCACCCGGCGCACCCGGCGCGCGGAGATCTCGATGCCGTGCCGCGCCGCGATCTCCTTGTAGCGCTGGTAGTCGCGAGCCAGCTTCACGGTCACCGACTCGAAGCCGTGCTTGGCGATCTCAAGCCGGGCCGAGTAGTCCAGGATCGAGGTGCCGAACATCAGCTCATCGTCGAACTCGGGCTCGATCAGGATGATGTCGACGTCCGGGAAGCGCTCCTTCCACGTCTCGATCGCGAGATGGAGCCGCGCGTGGGCGAGCAGCCGGAACGCCTGGTTCCCGATCGCGGGCATGCCCATGTCGGAGACGCGCCGCACGCGGGAGCCGAACACCGTCGGGATCCGGCTCTTGAAGTCGTTCACGTACGGCACCAGCGGGTTCACCACCACGATGAACTTGGCGCCCGCCTCCACCGCGACGTCCATGTTGGTGGTGGAGACGATCCCGCCGTCGATCAGCTGGCGGCCGCGCAGCTCGTAAGGCTCGTAGACGATCGGGAGAGCGCCGGAGGCGGCGACAGCGCGGGAGATCGGAACGTCGGCCCACTCGCCCTCGCCGAAGACGATCCGCTCGCAGGTGTCCAGGTCGGTTGCGGTGAGCAGGAGGTCGGGGTCGAGCTCCCGGAAGTCGTTGGTCCGGTCCGGGTCGGAGAGCACGTTGCGGACGTACTGCTCGATCCCGCGATTGTGGTAGATGCCGGTCGGGAGACCCTCCGCGAGACCGGTGACGACGTCGACCATCGAGATCTCGCCGATGTTTCCCGCGAGCCGGCGCACCGTGCCGGCAATGCGCAGCGGCAGCAGCGCCAGGCGGCCGGCGAAGCCGCGGTAGTTGGGCCGCAGCAGCGTCCGCAAAGAGGCGTTCTCGATCGGCGAGGGCAGGGCCTTGTCGAGCACGCGGAACATCTCCTCCGGCGTGATCCCGTTCGCCACCATGCTCGCCACGAACGCGCCGGCACTGGTCCCGACGTAGATGTCGAAGTCGTTGACCGTCCGGTTGACCGCGAGCAGGTCGAACGCGCGCAGGGCACCCATCTCGTAGACGCCGCCGGTGAACCCACCGCCGCCTAGAACCAGAGCTGTCTTGTCGCCCCGACCGCGTCGCCTCCTCCCCATCCCACTGCCTCGCGGTCTGCCGTCGGGGCCGTCGAACTGCACGACTTTCCCCATGCGACGGGGATTATCGCAACCTCGGCTGACCGGCTAGCGGCGGCCAGGCCGCCTCACTTTGAGCGAGGGGCGCAGCCCCGAGCGGTTGAGTTGGGCGGCCGCTTGCCGCCGCGACCTGATGGCGAAGCCGTGCCGCAACCCCGGCCCTCTATCGATGTTTCAGCGTGAACGGATGAGGTCGGTCATCCACAGAGGGGCGATCGTCGCCGCGCTCGCGGCCGTGCTCGCGCTGCCCGCCGCGGCGGCGGGGCGCGGGATCGCGCCCGACCGTGCCTTCAGCACCCCAATCGCGCGCAGCTCAGCCAAGGCCCACAAGGCCGTCGTGGCCACGCAGCTGCGCGCGGGCCTCGCCAAGCTCTTCCGGCGGGTCGGGAAGAGCGGCGCGATGGTCTTCGACCCGGCCGCCGACACGGTGCTGTTCGCGCGCAAGGCGCGCCGTCCCCGGATCCTCGCGTCGAACTCGAAGCTGTTCACCACAAGCACCGCGCTGGCGAAGTTCCAGCCCGAGGGACGCCTCCACACCTCGGCCTGGTCGGTCGACGACGTCTCCGACGGGGTGAGCCAGGGCCTCTACCTGCGCGGGGGAGGCGACCCGACACTGAACACGGCGGGACTGAACAAGCTCGCGGACCGCGTGCGCGCCGCCGGCGTGACCAGCGTCGTCGGACCGCTGCGCTACGACGACTCCTTCCTCGACCGCGTCACCGGGATTCCCGAGCACGGCATCAGCCCGGAGAGCGTCGGCAGGCTCTCCGGGCTCGAGATCGACAACGGATCGCCGAGCGACCCCGCGAAGACCGCCGCCCAGCGTTTCCAGGAGGCGCTGCGCCGGGAGGGGATCTCGATCGGCAACAGCGTCACGCCGGGACTCGTGGTGCCCGGCTTCGTGCAGATCGCGGACTACGGCTCGCCCACGATGGCCGACCTCGTCCAGGACACCAATGTCCCCTCCAACAACTTCCTCGCCGAGATGCTGCTCAAGGACGTCGGCGGCGAGTTCGGCGATGCCGGCTCGACCCCGGGCGGGATCGCGGTGGTCCGGGGCTTCGCCGCCAGGGAGGGCGCGAGGTACAACGGCGAGAACGGCTCGGGGCTGACGCGGCGTAACAAGGCCTCGCCGGCCTCGGTGGTGAAGCTGCTCGACTCGATGATCGAGGTCGACGAGAACACGTCCGACACCGCACAGGCCGATCAGGAGCGCCTCCGCGATGCCTGGATCCGCTCCCTCGCCGTCGCCGGGCGGAGCGGCACGGTGGCTCGCCGGATGCGCGGCACGGCCGCGCAGGGCCGCTGCCACGTCAAGACCGGGACGCTGAACGCCGTCAGCGCGCTCTCCGGCTACTGCTTCCGCGGCGGCGACGACGCCAACCACGCGGTGATCTTCTCGCTGCTGATGAACAGGGTGGACGTCAACCGCGCCCATCTGGTCCAGGACCGGATGGCGGCCCTGATCGCCCGCTACGGTCGCTAGATCCGGCCTCTGGGCGGCGTGCTCTTCTTCTTCGGCGTCCCGTCCTCGCCGACGAGCTTGCGGAGCCCCTCCTCGTCGATGATCTCGGTGCCGAGCTCGTTCGCCTTGGCGAGCTTCGAGCCGGGGCTGTCGCCGGCGATCACGTAGTCGGTCTTCTTCGAGACCGAGTTGACGACCTTGCCGCCGGCGCGGCGGATCAGCTTGGTCGCCTGCTCGCGACTCAGGTTGGGCAGCGTGCCGGTAAGCACCAGTGTCTTGCCGTCGAGCGGCCCGCCGGACTGGCGGCGCTCGGAGGCGTCGAGCTCCATCCGCAGACCTGCCTTGCGCAGGCGCTCGATCAGCTTGCGCGTCCGCTCCTCCGAGAGCTCCTCGAAGATCTGCTCGGCGAGTACGGGGCCGATCCCCTCCGCCCGGACGATCTCCTCCGGCTGCGCCTCGAGCAGGGCGTCCATCGTGCCGAAGTGCTCCGCCAGCGACTCGGCGTTGACGAACCCGATGCCCGGGATGCCGAGCGCGAAGAGGACGCGCGAGAACGGCATCTTCTTCGCCTCCTCGATCTCCTCCATCAGGTTCTCGGCCGAGATCTGCCCGAACCCCTCGAGCTCGGCGATCCGCTCGGCGGTCAGGTCGAAGATGTCGGCGGCGTCCGAGATCAGGCCCTCCTGCAGGAAGCGATACGCATTCTTCTCGCCCAGGCCCTCGATCTCGAGCGCGCCGCGGAAGTGCTTGACGTGCTGGAACTGCTGGCCCGGGCAGCCGGTCCGGTTCGGGCAGATCGTGAAGACGCCATCGTCGGGCTTCACCGTGGGTGACCCGCAGAGCGGGCATTTCTTCGGCGGCTTCGGCTTGCGAGCGCCCTTCTTGCGGCGCTGGATGATCGGCGAGACCACCTGCGGGATCACGTCGCCCGCCCGCATGACCACGACCTCGTCGCCCTCGCGCACGTCCTTCCGCTCGAGGTCCTCCTCGTTGTGGAGGGTCGCGGTGCTCACGGTCACCCCGCTGACGTGGACCGGCTCCAGCATCGCGAAGGGCAGCAGGTGCCCGGTGCGGCCCACGTTCCAGACGATCTTGTTGAGCTTCGTGGTCGCCGTAGTCGGAGCGAACTTCCAGGCGACCGCCCAGCGCGGCTCGCGGCCGGCCACGCCCAGCTCGCGCTGCAGGCCTCGGTCATCGACCTTGACCACCACGCCGTCGATCTCGAAGTCCAGCGCCTCGCGGCGCCCCTCCCACCAGCGGCAGCGCTCCGCCACCTCGTCGACGCCATGGAGGATCGAGATGTCCTCGTTGACCTTGAAGCCGCGCTCCCGCAGCCACTCGAGCGACTCGGAGTGGCTGTCGGGCTCCCAGCCCCTCAGGGCCGCCACCCCGTAGCACCAGATCGAGAGCGGGCGGGTGGCGGTGATGGAGGGATCGAGCTGTCGCAGCGACCCGGCGGCCGCGTTGCGCGGGTTGGCGAAGGTCGACTGGCCGTCCTGGGCCCGTTGCTCGTTCACCTTCGTGAACCCGGCGATCGGTAGATAGATCTCGCCGCGCACCTCGACCAGCTCCGGCGCATCGTCGATCGAGAGCGGGATCGCCTTGATCGTCTTCAGGTTCTGCGTGACGTCCTCGCCGACGCGCCCGTCGCCTCTGGTCGCGCCCCGGGTGAAGACCCCGTTCTCGTAGGTGAGCGAGATCGCCAGGCCGTCCACCTTGGGCTCGGTGACGTAGCGGATCTCGCGCCCCGAGATGTCGAGGCGCTCGAGCTGTCGCTCGACGCGCTTCGCCCAGGCACGCAGCTCGTCCTCGTCGCGTGCATTGGCCAGCGAGAGCATCGGCTCGTGGTGCTCGACCTGCTTGAACTTGTCGAGCGGCTTCCCGCCGACCCGCTGGGTCGGCGAGTCCGGGGTGAGCAGCTCGGGATGCTCCTCCTCGATCCCGCGCAGCTCCCGGAGCAGGTCGTCGTAGTCCGGATCGGAGATCTCCGGGTCGTCGAGGACGTAGTAGCGGTGGTCGTGGTAGGCGATCTCCTTGCGGAGCTCACTCGCCCTCTTCTTTACCGTCTTTGTCGCGCTCACCTCTGCGAGGAGGCCTCCGCCGACGAGACGTTCTCCTCCGCCGTCGCCAGCATGCCGGCGAAGTCCCACTGCCTGAGCCGGTCGAGGCTCGGCCGGTCGGTGAGGTCGAAGTGGACCGGCGTCACCGAGATGCGCTCGCGGGCAATCGCCGAGAGGTCCGAGCCGCGCTCGTCCTCAAACGACGGCTCGAAGCCGTAGATCTGATACCGGCGCCTGCCGGTGTCGGGGTCCTCGTCCACCTGGCGCATCTCGTCGTTGTAGAGGCGCTTGCCGAGGTGGGTCACCTCGATGCCCGCCGGGACCCCGGCGGGGCAGTTCACGTTGAGGAGCGTGTCGGCGGGGAGTGGGTCCTCGGCGAACCGGCGCACGAGCTGCGCGGCGAAGGCAGCCGACGACGAGAAGTCGAACTCGCGGCCCCAGGGGAAGCCCTCCTCGCTGGCGCCGGAGGACTGCGAGATTGCGATTGCCGGGATCCCGAGCACGATCCCCTCGAGCGCGGCGGCGACGGTTCCCGAGTAGGTGATGTCGTCCCCCAGGTTGGAGCCGTGGTTGATGCCCGAGACGATCAGCTCCGGGCGCTCGCCGATCAGGCCGAGCTCGGCGAACCGCACGCAGTCCACGGGCGTGCCATCGGTCGCGTAGCCGCTGGTCCCGTCGTCGAACGGAACCTCCTCGACCCAGAGGGGTGAGCGCGTGGTGATGCTGCGCGCCGTCGCGCTGCGGTTCGAATCCGGGGCCACCACGTGCACCTGGAGGCCCTCGACGCCGGCGAGCGCGCGGCGCAGTGCCTGCAGGCCGGTGGCCTGGATCCCATCGTCGTTGGTGATCAGGACGCGCACGACGTTGAGTTTAGGTAGACGGCTTCGCCGTCAGATCGCGGGCAGCAGCGGCCGCTAGCCGCCCCCGTACGCAATGACCATCTCGGTCGCGACGCCCAGGAAGACGCCCGCGCCGAGCATGAGAAGGCCCAGCTCCCGATGGCCCAGACGCCGCATGGCGCCCCAGATCTCGCCGATCACGTAGAGGATCGCGCCCGCGGAGACGGAGTAGAAGAGCAGCTCGAGCGGCTCGGAGGTGACGTTGTAGCCGACGATCGCGCCGAGGAAGACCGGCCCGCCGCCGACCAGGCCCGCGATCGCGAGCCATCTCCAGCTCGGCCGGACGTTGCCAAGCGGGCCGACGATGCCGAAGCCCTCGGTCGCGTTGTGCACGGCGAACCCGATGATCAGGACGGTCGCCAGGCCGATCTCGCCGGTGCTGGCCGAGACCCCGATCGCCAGCCCCTCCGCGAAGTTGTGGAGGCCGATCGCCGCCGCGATCGCCATGCCCGTCTGCAGGGCCCGCGTCCTCGCCGTGAGGTCGTCGGTGAGCATCTCCGCCTGCTCGACGGTCAGCGCGTCCGTCGCCCCGCCGGCGATCGGCGCCTGCTTCGAGGTGCGCATCCGTCGCTCCACCAGTGCGAGGCCGGCGCTGCCCGCGGTGAACCCTCCGCCGAACATGAGGGCGAGACCGAGACCCTCGGGTAGGGAGCCCTCGCCCTCATGGAGCGCATCGAAATGCTCCTCGACGATCTCCACGCCGTGCACCAGTACCTCCGCGAAGAGGAACGCGAGAACGCCGACGGAGAACATTGCCAGGGCGACGCGAGCGCGCTGCGACACGAACTCGATCCGCCCGAACGGCAGGCCGAGGTAGATCGTGAACCCGGCCAGGGCGCCGAGCAGAATTGTTTCCCCGAACGACACGAGAGCGGCACGATAGCAGGGCGATTAGGGCGCCCTAATCCCGGTATCGGACCTCCGCCAGGTGCAGGCCGTGCGCCCTCGCGGTGTCCCCCGCCCGCTCGCGTGGTGCGCCCCGCAGCAGCACCATGAAGTCCTCGAGCGAGCGCCGACCCCCGGCGACCTCGAGCATCGTCCCCACCAGGACGCGCACCATGTTGCGCATGAAGGCGTCGGCCTCGATCCAGAACTCGAGGACGCGCCCATGGCCCAGCGCCGAGGCCTTCTGGTGCCAGTCGGCGCGCAGGATCTCGCGCTGGAAGCGCACGTGCTCGGTCTGGGTCGGCGTGAAGGCGGTGAAGTCGTGGGTTCCGACCAGGGCATCGGCGCAGCCGACCAGCGCATCCGGATCGATGCGATGCGGCCAGTGGAGTGAGATCCCCGCCTCGAACGGGTTCGGCGTCCGGTCAGCCAGGACGCGGTAGCAGTAGGTGCGGGAGCGGGCGTCGCGGCGGGCGTCGAAGCCGTCGGGTGCCGCAGCGGCCTCGAGCACCGCGAGATCGGGCCCCGTGAGCGAGTTCAGAGCACGCCGAAGCTCCTCCGGGGGTTCCTTCTCGGCGGTGAAGCTCGCCACCTGCCCCCAGGCATGCACCCCGGCGTCGGTTCGCCCGGCGACCGTGAGCGGCGCCGGACCTCCCAGGATGGACTCGAGAGCGGTCTCGAGCTCGCCCTGGACAGTGCGCTCGCCGGGCTGTGCCGCCCAGCCGGCGTAGCGCGCGCCGTAGTAGGCGAGGTCCAGTCGCATCGTGGTCACGGATCGGCGACACTATCCCGAACTTGTGACGAGACTCACGGAGCAGGCAGGGCCGTGAGCGTAGGGTTCCCGCTAACCCCACTGCAGAGGAGAAGGAGATGGCCAACACCGATATCACGCAGCGCGCCCAGTACGAGCGGAGCGACCTGCTCGCCGGCGGGGAGGGCATCCGCCGCGGGTCCGAGAAGGGCGCGGCCATCTACAGCGTCATCGCCCTGATCCTCGGCGCCGTGCTCGCCTACGCGGCCGTGAAGACGATCGACAACTGGGCCCAGTGGCTGGTGCTCGGCGTGATCGTCGCCTTCACCGTTGCCGTGGCGGTCGCCATCGGCCCGAACCGCAAGGGCTCGGGCTCGCAGTTCAAGGTCGGCCGTTGATCCGGCGGCGGTTTTGTGGCCGCCGCTAAACGAGCTCGAGGAAGACCATCTCGGCGGAGTCGGAACGCCGAGGGCCGAGCTTGACGATCCGGGTGTAGCCGCCCGGCCGCTGCGCGTAGCGCGGCGCGAGCTCCTCGAAGAGCTTGTGCACGGCGAACTTGTCGTTGTGCAGCTCGGAGAGCGCCTGCCGGCGGGCGTGGAGGTCGCCGCGCTTGGCGAGCGTGATCAGCTTCTCGAACTCCGGCTTGAGCGCCTTCGCCTTCGGCTGGGTCGTCCGGATCCGCTCGTGCTCGATCAGCTGCTTGGACATGGTCCGCAGCATCGACTTGCGGTGCGCCGAGTCCCGGCTCAGCTTGCCCTTCTTGCGCGCGTGCCTCATCGCCGTCTCCGGCTGGGACCCTAGCGCCCTAGTCCGCCCGCAGCGAGAGGCCGCGTGCGCGCAGGGTCTCCTGGACCTCCTCGATCGACTTGCGACCGAAGTTCGGGATCGCGTTCAACTCCGACTCCGACTTCCGCACCAGCTCGCCGACGGTCTGGATGCCGGCGCGCTTCAGGCAGTTGTAGGAGCGGACGCCGAGCTCGAGCTCCTCGATCAGAATCTCGTCGAGCCCGTCCGCGCCCGGAACGGCGGCTGCCTCGCCGCCGCCCGCGCCGTCGGTCACCGCGATCGCGCCCTCGCCGCGCAGCTCATCGACGCGGTCGGCGGTCGTGAAGATCGCCAGGCTCTTGATCAGGATCTCGGCGGCCTCGCGGAGCGCCGCGCCCGGCTCGATCGAGCCGTCGGTCTCGACCTCGAGCGTGAGCTTGTCGAAGTCGGTCCGCTGCCCGACGCGGGCTGCGTCGACCGAGTAGGCGGCACGCCGGATCGGCGAGAAGATCGAGTCGATCGGAACCACGCCGATCGGCTTGTCGTCCGACTTGTTCTCGTCCGCCGGTGAGTAGCCGCGGCCGCGGCCGATCGTCAGGTACATCTCGAGCTTGGTCTTCTTCTCGAGCGTCGCGATCGGAGCCTCGGGGTTGAGGATCTCGACGCCGGCGGGCAGGTCGATGTCCTTCGCCTTGACCTCGCCGGGGCCGGTCGCAACCAGCGGCGTCTCGACCTCATCGGCGTCGGTGTGCATCCGCACCACGACGTCCTTCAGGTTGAGGACCAGGTCGGTGACGTCCTCCTTGAGGCCCGGAATGGTCGAGAACTCGTGGGCGACACCCTCGATCCGGACGCTGGTGATCGCGGCTCCACCCAGCGACGAGAGCAGCACGCGGCGCAGGCTGTTCCCGAAGGTGTAGCCGAAGCCCTTGTCGAGGGGCTCGATCGTGAAGGTGCCCTTGTTCTCCTCGGACTCTTCTCCGGAGATCTTCGGCACCTGGAAATCTGGCAGGGTGGTCATTGCTTCCATCAGGTATCTACTTCCTTCTCTGGGGGGTTACTTCGAGTACAGCTCGACGATGAGCTGTTCCTCGACGGGCGCCGAGATCTCGCTGCGCTCGGGCAGCCTCAGCACCTTGGCGGTGAGCGAGTCATGGTCGGCCTGGAGCCACGCCGGGACTCCCGAGGTGAGCTCGGTCGCATCGCGGACCACGTCAGTCGCCGCGCTGCTCGACTTGATCGTGATCACGTCGTCCGGCTTCACCTGGTAGCTGGGGATGTCGACGCGGCGGCCGTTCACGGTCCAGTGACCGTGGGTGACGAGCTGCCTGGCCTGACGCCGCGAGGCAGCGAATCCGAGGCGGACCAGGACGTTGTCCAGGCGGCACTCGAGCAGGCGCAGCAGGTTCTCGCCCGTGACGCCCTGCTGGCGGCTCGCCTTGTCGTAGTAGCTCGCGAACTGCTTCTCGAGCACCTGGTAGTAGCGCTTGGCCTTCTGCTTCTCGCGCAACTGAGCCCGGTACTCGGACTGGCGCATGCGGCCACGGCCGTGCTCGCCCGGCGGGTAGGAGCGACGCTCGACGCCGCACTTGTCGGTGAAGCAGCGCGCGCCCTTCAGGAAGAGCTTCTGGCCCTCCCGGCGGCACTGCTTGCACTGGGCGGAGGTGTCGCGAGCCACTAGACCCTCCTCCGCTTCCGGGGACGGCAGCCGTTGTGCGCCTGCGGCGTCACGTCCTTCACCGTCGTCACGTCGAGGCCGGCGGCCTGCAGAGAGCGGATCGCTGTCTCGCGGCCGGAGCCGGCGCCCTTGGCGAACACCTCGACCCGCTCGAGGCCGTGCTCCATGCCCTTCTTGGCGGCCGAGTCGGCAGTCACCTGGGCGGCGAACGGCGTGGACTTGCGCGAGCCCTTGAAGCCTGCCGAGCCGGCGGACTCCCAGGCGATCACGTTGCCCTCGGTGTCGGTCAGGGTGACGATGGTGTTGTTGAAAGAAGTCTTGATGTGCGCCTGCCCGTAGGTGACGTTCTTGCGAACGCGGCGGCGCGAGCGACCCTTCTTCGCAGGAGGCATCTAGTCGGTTCCTCCCCGGCTCACTTCGGCGCCGGCGCCTTCTTGCGGCCGGCGACGCTCATCCGGCGCGGGCCCTTCCGGCCCCGCGCGTTGGTCTTTGTCCTCTGGCCCCGGACCGGTAGGCCGCGCCGGTGGCGCAGGCCGCGGTAGGAGCCGATCTCCTGAAGCCGCTTGACGTTCTGCGAGCGCTCCCGGCGCAGGTCTCCCTCTACCTCGCGCCCCTCGACCGCCTCGCGGAGCTTGACGATCTCGTCCTCGGTCAAATCCTTGATCTGGGTATTGGGGTCGACGCCCGTCTCCTTGAGGATCCGGTTGGCCGTCGAGCGGCCGATGCCGAACACGTAGGTGAGGCCGATCTCGGCCCGCTTGTTGAGGGGGATGTTGACTCCAGCGATCCGCGCCATCTAGCCCTGCCTCTGCTTATGGCGGGGGTTCGGGCAGATCACGAGCACGGCTCCGCCACGGCGGATCACCTTGCACTTCTCACACATCGGCTTTACGGACGCTCGGACCTTCATTCCCCTTCTTTCGTGGGGTCGTATCTGACTGGGAGTAGGCCCCTCAGCCCCAGGAGTCGGGCCGACGGGCGCGAAAAAACGCCGGCCACGCCACGCGAGGCGTGAACCGACGGGTGAAATTCTAGCAGCGTGCCTGAGTTTGCCCCGCTTTCGTGCGTGGACAGCGTCTTGCGCACTAGTCCAGGTGCCAGGGAGTGAGGATGCGCGGGCCGTCCTGCGTAATCGCGACCGTGAACTCGAAATGGGCCGCCAGCGAGTCGTCCTGCGAGTAGACGGCCCAGCCGTCCGAGCCCATGCGCACCTCGGCGCCGCCGGCGTTCACCATCGGCTCGATCGCGAGCGCCATGCCGACCTCGAGGGTCGGGCCCTTGCCGGGATCGCCGAAGTTCGGGATCTGCGGGTCCTCGTGCATCTCCCGGCCGATCCCGTGGCCGACCAGGGTGCGGATGATCGAGAGGCCGTCCTGCTCAACCCGCTGCTGCACCGCGTGGGAGACGTCGCTCAGGTGGTTGCCCGGCACCGCCTGCGCGATGCCCTCGAAGAGTGCCTCTCGGGTGGCGGTCAGCAGCGGCTCCGCCCCATCGGGGGTGTCGCCGATCGGGATCGTGATCGCCGCGTCGGCCACCCAGCCCTCGTAGGTGACGCCCACGTCGATCGAGAGGATGTCGCCGCGCCGGAGCTCGTAGGGGCCCGGGATCCCGTGCACGACCATCGAGTTCGGCGAGGTGCAGATCGACCCGGGGAAGCCGCGGTAGCCCTTGAACGAGGGCACCGCCCCCTGGGAGCGGATGAACTTCTCGGCGGACTCGTCGAGTTCCTTGGTGGTCACGCCCGGCCGGGCCTTCGAGCGCAGCATCCTCAGGCAGCGGGCCTGGATCTCCCCGGCGGCGGCCATCGCCTCGATCTGCTCCGAGGTCTTGCGTTGGATCATCCCGCGATACACGATCCAACCTCACGGCGGCTGCTCCGCTTCGCGTCCGCCGCCGGGTTCAAATCTCCATCTCCTGCTCTCGGCGGAGGGTGGCGAGGACAGCGTGGATGCGCTCCTCGACCTCGTCGGGTGAGGCCTCGCCCTTGACGTGGTTGAGGATGCCCCGCTCCTCGTAGTAGTCGATCAGCGGCTCCGTCTTCTCGCGGTACTGCGCGAGGCGGTTCTTGATCACCTCGGGCGTGTCGTCATCGCGGATGATCAGCTTGCTCCCGTCGATGTCGCAGACGTCCTCCTTCTCCGGAGGGTTGAACTCGACGTGGAAGACGTGCCCCTCGGCCTCGCAGGTACGGCGGCCGCCGAGTCTGCGGACCACCTCGTCCTCCGAGACGTCGATCAGGATCGCCGCGGTCAGCTCCCGCCCCAGGTCGGACATCTTGGCGTCCAGCGCTTCGGCCTGTGGCAGGGTCCGCGGGAAACCGTCGAGGATGAAGCCGTCGGAGGCCTCCTCCTGCTGCAGGCGCTCGGCGATCACGCCGATGATCACCTCGTCCGGGACCAGGTCGCCGCGGTCCATGTACTCCTTCGCCTGCTTGCCTACGTCGGTGCCCTCCTTGACCGCAGCGCGCAGGATGTCGCCGGTCGCGTAGTAGGGCAGCCGGAAGTCCTCCTGCAGGCGCTCCCCCTGCGTCCCCTTGCCGGACCCGGGCGGCCCGAGGAGGATCAGGTTCAGCTCGGGCAAGCCAGGCTCTCCGCGGCGCGCGTCACTTCAGGAAGCCCTCGTAGTTGCGCATCATCAGCTGTGCCTCGAGCTGCTTCACGGTGTCGAGAGCCACGCCGACGACGATCAGGATCGAGGTCCCGCCGAAGAAGAAGTTGGCCGACGTCTGGCTGATCAGAATCGTCGGCAGCGCCGCGACCGCGCCCAGATAGAGGGCGCCGGGGAAGGTGAGCCTGGAGAGGATCCGGTCCAGGTATTCGGCGGTAGGTCGTCCTGGACGTACGCCGGGAATGAACCCGCCGTATTTCTTCAGGTTGTCCGCCTGGTCCACCGGATTGAAGGTGACCGCCGTGTAGAAGTAGGTGAAGATCACGATGAAGAAGACCTCGCCGACCACGTAGTGCCAGCTGTTGGGGCTGAAGAACGCGGCGAAGTCGAGCGCGGCGGGGGTGTTGATCAACTGGCCGATCGTCGGCGGGAACGCCATGATCGAGGCCGCGAAGATGACCGGGATCACTCCGGCCATGTTCACGCGCAGCGGTAGATAGGTCGAGCCGCCGGCGGTCATCCGCCGGCCAACCACACGCTTCGCGTACTGCACCGGGATCCGTCGCTGGCCCTCCTGGACGAAGACGATCGCCACGATCACCGCCAGCGCGATGAACGGCATCATCACCACGAAGACCTGGTCGGGGTTGTTCCACCACTTCTCGATCCCGCTCGGGATGCGCGACACGATCGAGGCGAAGATCATCAGCGAGATCCCGTTGCCGATCCCTCGCTGGGTGATCAGCTCGCCCATCCACATCAGGATCGTGCAGCCAGCCGTCAGGGTGATGACGATCAGGAAGACCTTCGGGAAGGTGCGCTCGCCGACCAGGCTGGTGCCGCCGAAGCTCGAGGAGGTGAACAGGAAGACGTAGCCCAGCGACTGAGCGAAGGCGAGCGCGACCGTCAGGTAGCGGGTGTACTGGGTGATCTTCTGCTGGCCGACCTCGCCCTCCTTCTGGAGTCGCTCCAGCGACGGCACGACCACCGTGAGGAGCTGCAGGATGATCGATGCCGTGATGTAGGGCATGATCCCCAGTGCGAACAGGGAGAGGCGCGACAGGCTCCCGCCCGAGAAGAGGTTGAGGAAGCCGAGGATGTTGGAGCCGCCGACGTTGTCGAGGCCGTCCTTGATCGCGTTCGCATCGACTCCCGGCGAGGGGATGTACGCGCCCAGCCGGTAGAGCAGCAGGATCCCCGCGGTGAACAGGAGCTTCTTGCGGATCTCCTGGACCGAGAACGCGTTGAGGATGGTCTGGACCACTAGCCCAGGACCTCCGTGGACCCCCCTGCCGCCTCGATCTTCTCCTTCGCCTGAGCGCTGAAGGCGTGCGCCTTCACCGTGAGCTTCTTCGAGATCTCGCCCCGGGCGAGGATCTTGACCGGGTGGCGGCGCTTGGCGAGGCCCGCCTCGCGCAGCGACTCGGGCGTCACCTCGTCATTGGCCTTGAAGCGCGCGTCGAGGTCGGAGAGGTTGACCGGCTGCGTGCGCGTGCGGAAGGGCTCGAAAGGCATCGACATCTTCTTGTTCGCTCCGCGCAGCTTGCGCATGCGCATGTGGAGGGGGTTCTGCCCGCCCTCATACGCCGTCTTGCGCTTGTTGCCCGAGCGCGCGCCGGCGCCCTTGTGGCCGCGTCCCGATGTCTTGCCATGCCCGGTGCCGACGCCTCGCCCGAGCCGCTTGCGCGGGCGGCGGCTGCCCGCGGGCGGCTTCAGGGAATGAAGGCCAACCTGATCGGTCTTCTTCTCGTCAGCCATCGTCAACCTCCACCAGGTGGCTCACGCTGCGGATCATGCCCCGTAGCTGGGGAGTGTCGGCGTGCTTCGCCTCCTTGCCGATCCGGCCGAGCTTCAGCGATCGCAGGGTCGCGCGCTGCACGCCGGAGGCGCCGTTGGAGGAGCGCACCTGCTTGAGCGCCACGTCAGCCATGATCAAGAAGAAGCCTCCTCGGCTTCGGCGGACTCCGTCTCAACTTCCTTGGAGTCCGCCTCGCCTGCGGGGGCTTCAACCTCCGTGAGCGTTTCAGTCTCAGTTTCGGCGCCCTTGCCGTTGCCGACTCCGAGCACCTCGCGCACGGAGATGCCGCGCAGCTTCGCCACGTCCTCGGGCCTGCGCAGGCTGTAGAGGCCCTCCATCGTCGCCTTGACCAGGTTGATCGGGTTCTGGGTGCCGATGCTCTTGGTGAGCACGTCGCGGACGCCGCCCAGCTCGAGCACCGCCCGGACGCCGCCGCCGGCGATCACGCCGGTACCGGGGCTGGCCGGGCGCAGCACGACGTGGCCGGCGCCGAAGCGGCCGATCACCCGGTGGGTGATGGTCTGCCCGTACTTGGGCACCCGGATCAGGTTCTTGCGGGCGTCCTCGACTGCCTTCTGGATCGCGAGCGGGACCTCGCGGGCCTTGCCGTAGCCGATCCCGACCACGGAATCCTCGTCGCCGACCGCGACCAGGGCGGTGAACGAGAAGCGCCGGCCGCCCTTGACCACCTTGGCGACGCGGTTGATCTCGATCACCCGCTCCTGCAGGTCGAGGCCCTTGGGACTGACGCTCTCTACAGCCATCGGATCGCTGAGGGTAGACGACGGAAATCGGCGGCCATCAGAACTTGAGCCCTCCTTCGCGGGCGCCGTCGGCGATCGCCGCGACCCGCCCGTGGTACTGGTAGCCGCTCCGGTCGAAGATGCAGGTCTCGATCCCTGCGCCCTTCGCCCGCTCGGCGAGCAGCTGCCCGACGCGCTTCGCCTGCTCCATCGAGTCGAGCTTGCGCAGGTCCGGCTCGGTCCAGGAGACCGAGGCCAGGGTGCGGCCGGCGTCGTCGTCGATCAGCTGCGCGAAGACGCCGCGGTTCGAGCGATACACGGAGAGCCGCGGCCGCTCGGCGCTGCCGCGCACCTTGGCGCGCACCCGGCGGCGGCGGCGAAGCCTCTTCTGGGGCTTGGTGAGCACGGCCATCGCTAGGCCCTCTTCCCGACCTTGCGAGCCACGTGCTCGCCCTGGTAGCGGACGCCCTTGCCCTTGTACGGCTCGGGCGGGCGACTCTTGCGCACGCGCGCCGCGGTCTCGCCCACGAGCTGCTTGTCGATCCCCCGGACGACGACCTCGGTGGGCTGCGGCACCTCGAACTCGATGCCCTCCGGGGCCTCGATCGACACCGGGTGCGAGTACCCCAGCGCCATCTCCAGGTTCTTGCCCTTCAGGTTGGCGCGGTAGCCGACCCCCTGGATCTCGAGGCGGCGCTCGAAGCCGTCGGTGACGCCCTCGACCATGTTCGCGATCAGGCTCCGCGTGAGCCCGTGCAGGGCCCGATGCTCGCCGCGATCGGTCGGGCGCTCAACCGTCAAGGTGCCATCGTCGACGGAGACCTTCATGTCGCGGCTCACCATCTGCTGGAGCTCGCCCTTCGGCCCCTTCACGGTGACAGCGCCGGGCTTGACGTCGATCTCGACGCCATCCGGGATCTCGATTGGCTTTCTTCCGATTCGGCTCATCTCAACTCACCAGACGTGTGCGACGACCTCTCCGCCGACGCCGCGCTGACGTGCCTCGTGGCCCGTCATCACGCCGCGGGAGGTCGACATGATCGTCGTGCCCATGCCTCCGAAGACCCGCGGGACGTCCTCCTTGGCCACGTAGCGGCGGCGGCCGGGGCGGGAGACCCGCTCCATCCCGCTGATTACGGGATCGCGGTTCTCCGTATAGCGCAGGGTGACCTTGATCACCTCGCCGACCCTGCCGGGCTCGACATTGAAGTCGGTGATGTAGCCCTGCTCCTTGAGGATGCGCGACATCTCGCGCTTCAGCCGTGAGGCCGGGATCTCCACCTCCTCGTGCTCGGCCAGGAGCGCGTTGCGGATCCGGTTCAGGTAATCGGTGATCGGGTCGGTCAGCATCTACCAGCTCGACTTGGTCATTCCGGGCACGTAGCCGCGATGCGCAGCATCCCGCAGGCAGATCCGGCAGAGGCCGAACTTGCGGAAGTACGCCCGCGGCCGCCCGCAGCGGCGGCAGCGGTGGTAGCCGCGCGTCTTGAACTTCGGATCGCGGCGCTGCCGCACCCTTTGCGATGTCTTCGCCATCAGCTCTCTTCCTTGTCGTTCGAAGTCTTCTCTTCCCCGCCGTCGGCCTTGGTCTCGCCGTCACCCTCGGCCTTGGCCTCGCCCTCGGCTCCCTCCTCGCCTTCCTCGCCCTCCTCGGGCTTCTCAGGCTTGGCATAGGCCTCGGGGTTCTCCTCCTTGAGCTGCTCGAGCGCAGCGGCCTCGGCCTCGGCCCGCTGGCGGGCCTCCTCCTTGCGTCGCTCCTCCTCGGCCTCCGCCTCGGCGTCGGCCTCGCCCGGGCGACCCTCAGCCGAGAACGGCATGCCCAGCCCGTCCAGGAGCGCGAACGCTTCCTCGTCGGTCTGAGCGGTCGTCGTGATCGTCACGTCGAGCCCGCGGACCTCGTCGATCGAGTCGTAGTCGATCTCGGGGAAGATGATCTGCTCGCGGACGCCCATCGAGTAGTTGCCGCGGCCGTCGAAGCTGCGCGGGTTGAGGCCGCGGAAGTCGCGGATTCGTGGGATCGCGATCGCGGTCAAGCGATCCAGGAACTCCCACATGCGGGCTCGCCGCAGCGTCACCGCGACGCCGACCGGCATGCCCTCGCGAACCTTGAAGGAGGCGACCGACTTCTTCGCGCGGCGGACGCTGGGGGCCTGGCCGGCGATCGTGGCGAGCTGCTCGGTGGCGGCCTCGAGCATCTGGGTGTTCTGCTTCGCCTCGCCGACGCCCATGTTGAGAGTGATCTTCTCCAGCGTCGGCACGGCCATCGGGCTGGAGTAGCCGAAGCGCCGGGTCAGCTCGGGCTTCACCTCCTGCTCGTATTGCTCGCGCAGGCGCGGCGGCGGTGCCGCCTGCTTCTGCTGCTCTGTGGCCGTCGCTTCCATCAGTCGAGATCCCTTCCGGTCCTGGATGCGATGCGCTTGCGCTTGCCGTCGCCGCGCTCGACCCGCACGCGGGTCGGCTTGTTGTCCTCCTTGTCGAGGACCATCACGTTGGAGACGTGGATCGGGCCCTCCTTCTCGATGATGCCGCCGACCTCGCCGCCCCGCTGTGTCTCCTTGACGGAGCGCGGTCGCTGGTGCCGCTTCACCATGTTGAGCCCCTCGATATAGACGTAGCCCTTCTTCGGATCGGTCCGGATCACCCGGCCGCGCTTGCCGCGGTCCTTGCCCCCGATCACGATCACGTCGTCGTCCCTGCGGATTCGCATCGCCTTGCCCATCAGAGGACCTCCGGTGCCAGGGAGACGATTCGCATGAAGTTCTTCTCGCGCAGCTCGCGGGCGACCGGCCCGAAGATGCGGGTGCCGCGCGGAGCACCGGTGGTGTCGATCAGCACCGCCGCGTTCTCGTCGAAGGCGATGTAGGTGCCGTCGCCGCGCCCGAGCTGCTTCCGGGTCCGGACCACCACGGCCTCCACGACCTCGCCCTTCTTGACCCCGCCGTGGGGCGTGGCCTGCTTGACGGTGGCCGTGATCACGTCGCCGATTCGGGCGTAGCGGCGATCCGATCCGCCCTTGACGCGGATGCAGAGGATCTCGCGCGCGCCGGAGTTGTCGGCGACCCTCAGTCTGGACTCCTGCTGGATCATCGCTACTTCGCCTTCTCCAGGATCTCGACCAGGCGCCAGCGCTTCGTCCGCGAGAGGGGGCGGGTCTCCATCACCCGGACCAGGTCGCCCTCGCCGGCCTCGTTGCGGGCGTCGTGGGCGTGCAGGGTGCGGGAGCGGCGCACGATCTTCTCGTACTGCGGGTGTCGCCGGGCGACCTCGATCTGGACCGTGATCGTCTTGTCGGGCTTGCTGGAGACGACGCGGCCCTGCCGGACCTTGCGGCCGGTGGACTCGCGCTCGGCGGGCGGGGTGCCGGTGCCGGCCTCCTTCTTCCCGCGGGCCTTTCCGCGATACGCCGATCGCCTGCGGGCCGCCTGCTTGCGCGCCTCGCTGCGAGCGGCTGCACGCTCCTCCGCGCTCTGCTGGGGACGCTGCTCGGCGGGCTGCCGTGAACGCTCCAGGCGGCGGCGCGCCTTCCAGTCGAGTCCCTCGAGCGCATCGTCACCCCCAGCATCAGAAGCCGCGTCCTCGCCTTCAGCGGCCACATCAGCAGAATCTTCCGAGTCCGCCTCGGCTGCGGGCGCGGCATCCTCCTCTGGCGTCTCTTCGGCAGGGGCCTCCTCAGCCTGAGCTTCCTCAGCCTGGGGCTGCTCCTCGGCCGGAGTCTCCTCCGGAGCCTGCTCTTCGTTCTGCTGCTCGTCCTGTCTTTCTTCTGTCATGGGACCCTCAGCTCGCGTTCAAGATCGATTCCGCGCTCCTTCGCGACCGTGAGCAGGCGCGCCACGTCGCGGCGCACCGCCGTGATCCGCGCGGTGTTCTCCAGCTCGCCGGTGGCGTGCTGGAGGCGCAGGTTGAACTGCTCCTCGCGCGTCTGGCGGATGCGGTCCACCAGCTCGTCGTCCTTGAGGTTGTGGACCTCGGAGGCCTTCACGCCTGCTCAACCCCCTCGCGGGTGACGAACTTGGTGCGGATCGGGAGCTTGTGGCCGGCGAGGCGCATCGCGTCCTTGGCCAGGTCCTCGGGGACGCCGGCCAGCTCGAACATCACCTTGCCGGGCTTGACTACGGCGACCCAGCCCTCGGGGTTGCCCTTGCCGGAGCCCATCCGGGTCTCGGCCGGCTTCTTGGTGATCGGCTTGTCGGGGAAGACGTTGATCCAGACCTTCCCGCCACGCTTGATCTTGCGCGTCATCGCGACTCGGGCAGCCTCGATCTGGCGGTTGGTGATCCAGCCGCGGTCGAGCGCCTTGAGCCCGTACTCGCCGAAGGCGACCGTCGTCCCGCCCTTCGAGTAGCCGCGCCGGCGGCCACGCTGCTGCTTGCGGTAGCGGACCCGCTTCGGCATCAACATCAGGAACGACCCCCTCGTCCGCCGCCCGACGGAGGCCCGCCGTCCTCGTCGGTGAGCTCGGAGCGGTAGCCCTCCGGCATGACCTCGCCCTTGTTGATCCAGCACTTGACGCCGATCCGGCCGGTGGTCGTACGGGCCTCGGTGAAGCCGTAGTCGATGTCGGCACGCAGCGTGTGAAGTGGGACGCGGCCGTCGGAGTAACCCTCGGTGCGTGCCATCTCGGCGCCTCCGAGACGACCGGAGACCTGGACCTTCACGCCCTTGGCGCCGGAGCGCATCGCGGAGGTGAGCGCGCGCTTCATCGCGCGGCGGAAGGCGACCCGGTTCTGGAGCTGCTCGGCGATCGACTGCGCGACCAGCTTCGCGTCGAGCTCCGGGCGCTTGATCTCCTTGATGTTGACCTTGACCGGCTTGCCGGTGAGCTTGTGGAGCTCGCGGCGCAGCGCGTCGACCTCGGTGCCCGACTTGCCGATCACGATGCCGGGACGGGCGGTCGAGATGTCGACCTCGACCTCGCCCGAGCCCTTCACGATCGTGATCTCGGAGAGGCCGGCGTGCGAGAGCTTGTTCTCGATGTGCGAGCGGATCGCGAGGTCCTCGTTCAGGTAGTCCGCGAAGTCGCGCTCGTTGAACCAGTTCGACTTCCAGTCGTGGATGTAGCCGACCCGGAAGCCCTCTGGGTGGATCTTCTGGCCCATTTAGTACTCCTCCGGCGTCAGCGCCACGGCGATGTGGCTGGTTCGCTTGTTGATCCTGGTCGCGCGTCCGAGCGCCCGCGGCCGGTAGCGGCGCAGCGTCGGGCCCTCGTCGACGTGGATGTCCTTGATGACGAGGTCGTCGGCGACCAGATCGTGATTTGCCTCGGCGTTCGCCGCGGCCGACTCGAGCAGCTTGCGGATGTCCTGGGCGGCGCTTCGCGTAGAGAAGCGGAGCAGCGGCAGCGCGTCATCGAGGGGCAGACCGCGGACCTGATCGGCGACCAGGCGCGCCTTGCGCGGTGCGACGCGGACGAAGCGGGCGCGGGCGTTGACGACCGGGCGCTGCCTCGGCTCGCGCCTGGCGCGGGTCTTCGGCTTGGCCTCGGCCTTCTGATCGGCCTTCGCATTCGTCTCGGTCTGCTTGGCCGCGGGCTTCTTCGCCGGCTCCTTCCTCGCCGCCGGTTTCTTCGCGGTCGCGGCCTTCGAGGCCTTGCTGTCGGCCGTCTTCGACGTTGCCTTGGCGGCCGTACCCGAGCCCTTCGTCGCAGTCTCCTTCGGCTTCGCCGATGAGCGGCGCGTGCTGGAGCCGCCCGACTTGCGGGAGGTGCTGCCGGACTTGGTCGCCGGCTTGCGCCGGCTCGTCTGCTTTTTCTCGATGTCCTTCTTCTCCTCGGCCATCACTCACGCTCCGAGGCGCTGCCCGCGCCCGAGTGGGCCCGGAAGGTCCGGGTCGGCGCGAACTCGCCCAGCTTGTGCCCCACCATCGACTCCGAGACATAGACCGGCACGTGCTTGCGGCCGTCGTGGACCGCGATCGTGTGCCCGACCATCTCGGGGAAGATCGTCGACTGGCGCGACCAGGTCTTCAGCATCTGCTTCTGGCCGGACTCGTTCATGGCGTTGACGCGCTTCATCAGGCGCTCCTCCGCCCACGGGCCCTTCTTGGTCGAACGTCCCATCTACTTCCTCTTTCCTCGCCTGCGCCCGCGCACGATTAGCGTGTCCGAGCGCTTGCCCTTCTTCCGCGTCCGGTAGCCGAGGGTCGGCTTGCCCCACGGGGTGACCGGATGGCCGCCCGGCGTGTGGTGTGCCTCCCCGCCGCCGTGCGGATGATCCACGGGATTCATCGCGACGCCGCGGGTCTGCGGCCGCTTGCCCTTGTGCCGGTTACGGCCGGCCTTGCCGACCTTGACGTTCTGGTGC
>JBKPLC010000075.1:0-8932 GCA_046731495.1 Actinomycetota bacterium
CCTCGGCGGCGTCGGCGGCCGCGCCGACCGCCGCCGCCACCGAGTCGCCGGCGGCGAGGCGCTCGCGCAGCGCCGCCGTGGCAGGCGCCAGGGCGTCGACCATCGTCTTGTCGCCGGGCTGGGCGGCGCCAAGATCGACGACGGCGTCCAGCGCCGCGTCGAGCGCAGCGGCCAGCCCCTCTCCGTCGAACCCGTCGGCGTCGCCCAGGCTGCGTCCCGCCGCGCGGAAGGCCGAGCCCCAGAGCGGACCGCTGGCTCCGCCGACGGTCGCCACCAGCGTCTTCCCGGCGAGCACGAGCGCCCTGCCGGGCGCGATGTCGGGACCCTGGGCGGCGAGTGCCTTGCCGACCGCCTCGAACCCGCGCGTCATGTTGATCCCGTGGTCGCCGTCGCCGATGGCCGCGTCGAGCTGCGTGAGATAGTCGGCACGGCCGGTCACCGCGGCCTGGGCCTCGTGCAACCAGGCGATGACTGTACGGTCACCCACAGCGGTCGGCACCGGTGCTCACGCTCCCCAGCGGAGCGCCGCGGTGTGGACGGGAGCATCCCACAACTGCTCGAGCTCGTCGTCGAGCTCCAGCAGCGTCAGCGATGCGCCGGCCATCTCGAGCGAGGTGATGTAGCTGCCGACCAGGCGGCGGCTCGGCTGAAGGCCCGCCGCGCGCAGCCGCTCGTCGACCTCGTGGTAGAGCAGGTAGAGCTCTAGCTGCGGCGTGCCGCCCATCCCGTTGACGAACGGCAGCACGCGCGCGCTCGAGGACGGCTGCAGGTCGTTCAACACGGCCTCGACCATCACCGCGGCGAGTTCCTGGGCGGTCCCGAGCGCCTCGCGCCGACGGCCCGGCTCGCCGTGGATGCCGATCCCTAGCTCGACCTCGCCGTCGGGAAGGTCGAAGATGGGCCGGCCGGCGGCGGGGGGCGTGCAGGAGGACAGCGCCACGCCGAACGAGCGCGCGCGCTCGTTCACCCGCCGCGCCACGCCCGCAACTGCCGCCAGGTCGTCGCCCCGCTCGGCGGCCGCCCCGGCGATCTTCTCGAGCAGCACCGTCGCGCCGACGCCGCGGCGCCCCGCGGTGTAGAGCGAGTCCTGGACGGCGACGTCGTCGTCGACCAGGACCGACTCGACGTCGATCCCCTCGTCCGCCGCGTCCTCGGCCGCGAGCTTGAAGTTCATGACGTCGCCCGTGTAGTTCTTGACGATGTGCACGACGCCGGCGCCGCCGTCGACGGCCGCTGTCGCCGCCAGCATCTGGTCGGGCACCGGAGAGGTGAACACCTCCCCCGGGCAGGCCGCGTCGAGCATGCCGAGCCCGACGAACCCGCCGTGCAGCGGCTCGTGCCCGGAGCCGCCGCCGGAGACGAGCGCGACCTTGCCCTGCACCGGTGCACCGGCGCGGACGACGATTTGCGCGGCGGCGTCGTAGCGCAGGATGTCGCTGTGGGCGGCCGCCAGGCCGGCGAGCGACTCGCGGACGACGTCGGCCGGGTCGTTGAGGAACTTCTTCATCGTGGTCGTGGCGGTGCTCATGATCGCTCCGTTCAGTGGGTCGCGGCGGTCTGGGCGTGGCCGAAGTCGTCGGCGTGGCTGACCGCCTCGCGGATCGGCGTCTCGACAACGCGCGGCTTGGTCATGAAGTCGTAGGCGAAGGCCGCCAGCGCGGAGCCGGCCAGGCCCGGTAGGACGTAGACCAGGATGAGCTGGTTCCAGTGCGTCGCGCCGTTGCCTAACTCCGAGACGAGCTCGGGCCCGAAGGCGCGCGCCGGGTTCAGCGAGGCGCCGGTCACCGGGCCGACGACCATGATGATCGCCACGACGACGCCGCCGATGATCAGGCCCGCGAAGTCGCCGGGCGAGCGCGAGTCGACGATGCCGAGGATCGCGTACATCAGCATGAACGTCCCGATGCCTTCGGCGAAGATCGCTGAGGCCCAGGTCGTGGTGTCCTCGTTGAACGACGTCTGCCCCATCCCCAGGTCGATGGCGCTGTGGGAGAACAGCGCCCAGATGCCGAGCCCGCCGAGCACCGCGCCCACGGTCTGAGCACCCCAGTAGGCCGGCACCTCCCGCCACGGGAAGCGCTTGGTGGCCGCCAGCGCAAAGGTCACGGCGGGGTTGATGTGGCAGCCCGACACCTTGCCGATTGCGTAGACCATCGCGGCGATGATGAAGCCGAAGGCGAACGAGATGCCGAGCAGGTCGGCGCCGGAGATCGCCGGCGTCGACTTGCCCGCCAGGACGAGCGTCGCCACCACGGATCCGGGACCGACCAGCACCAGCAGCGCGGTGCCGAGCGTTTCGGCCACCGCACGTTGGGACAGCGAATGCTCCTGCACGAGAACTCTCCTCTGGCCGTGGTCTATTCGACAATGCCGAATACCGTTCGGGCGACGCTACTACTGCCGTGAGCGCGTGTCAACCCACATCGAGAGAAGGCTGCGAGCGCCGGGTTCCGAGACGTGCCTACCGGGTCAGTGAGCCTGCCCGACCGGCCCCGGCCAGGACTGCGCACCAAGCTCGCGCGAGATCCCGCTCGCCGCCTCGGCGACCGCAGCGACCAGACCCGTCGCCGGCGCCCGCGGCACGATCCGCTCGGTGTCCCCCACCACGCCGACCGCGCCAACGGCGTGCCCGCCGCGGTCGAAGATCGGCGCGGCCACGCTCGACTCGCCGAGGATCGCCTCGTCGCGCTCGCGCGCGACCCCGCGCTTGCGGATCGCCCCGAACTGTGCGCGCAGCTCGCGGGCGGTCAGCGTGCGGCTCGTCAGCTTCGGCAGCGGCTCCGCCGTGAGGTCGTCGACGACGTCCGCCGACGCGTAGGCCAGGATCGCCTTGCCCAGCGCGCTCGCGTGGACCGGCAGCTGGGCGCCGACCTCGAGGATCTGCAGGGTCGAATCCGGGCGGAAGACGTGGTGCACCACGATGACGCTGGACCCATGCATCACGCCGACCCGGACCGCGGCGTCGGCGCGCTGGGCGAGGCGCTCGGCGGGCACGAGCGACCGGGCGCGGAGCTCGTTCAGGTCGAGGTAGGAGTTGCCGAGCTGCAGCAGTCCCGCCCCGAGCTGGTACTTGCCCGACTCGCGGTCCTGCTCGACGAAGCCGTTGGCCTGGAGGGCCTGCAGCAGTCCGTGGACCGTCGGCACCGCCAGCTCGAGCCGCTGGGCGAGCTCCGTCACCCCCAGGCGCCGGGGTCCGGCTGCCAGCGCCTTGAGGATTCCCGCGGCGCGGTCGATCGACTGGATGTTCGAGCGCCTGCTCGAGTTCTCGCTCTCTTTCGGCATTGTCGAATTGGCTTCGATGCGTTACCGTACCGGCGAACTCGAGAGGTCGGAGGGGCAATGGTCGGCATCGTCGTCGTATCACACAGCTCGGAACTTGCGCGCGGGCTCGCGCAGCTGGCGGCGCAAATGGCGGGCCCGGGCGTGCGCATCGAGCCGGCCGGGGGCACCGCCGACGGCGATCTCGGGACCGACGAGGGCGGCGTCCGCGACGCGATCCGCCGCGCCGACCAGGGCGCCGGCGTCGTCGTCCTCGGCGACCTCGGCAGTGCGATCCTCACCATCCGCCACGTCCTCGAGTCACGCGCCAACGGGCACGTCAAGCTGATCGACGCGCCGATCGTGGAGGGCGCGGTGGCGGCTGCCGTCACCGCGTCCGCCGGCTGCGGGCTCGACGACGTCGTCCACGCTGCCGAGGAGGCCCGGAATGCCCGCAAGCTCTGAAGCCGAGCGCGTCGTCACCCTGCCGGCAGGCATCGACCTCCACGCCCGGCCAGCGGCCCAGCTCGTCCGCACCGCGGTAGGCTTCTCCGCGCAGATCACGGTCGCCGTCGACGGCCGCGAGGCGAACGCCAAGAGCTTGCTGGACGTCCTCGCGCTCGGCGCCACCGCCGGGACGCCGCTGCGGCTGGCGGCCCGCGGCCAGGACGCCGACGTCGCCCTCGACGCGCTCGACGAGTGCGTCGCCGCGTTCGGCTGACGGCCCCGCTGCACGGGCGGCCTCACGCTCCTTGAGAGAGGCGCTCAGCCGAGCGGGAAGTGCGCCAGATCACCGGGCTGCGCCGCGACTCCTCTGACGGCGACTCGACTTAGGCCGTTATCCGTCCGTGACCTCCTGCACCTTGCGGCTCCCGAGCGGGCGCCGTCGAACGCGGCGGACAAGCTAGAGCGTGATTCGCGAGTTCCTCCGTGCGGTCGTGCCAGGACCATGCTCGGACCATCGTCGACTGGCATCTATGACGGCATGACGGCGGTCCTCCTGCACCGGACAGGCAAGACCGGTCACCGCCTCACCTGCCGTTGGTTAGCCGGGAGCAGGGTGAACGCTGACGCCTTCCTCGAGCTGGACTCGAGCGACTTACCGACAGGATCCAAGCCTTGCGTCTATTGCGCGCCCGCGGTGCCCACGCGAGTTGGTCCCAGATTGGTCCCCGCCGCCGAGATTGAGCGGCTGACAACCGCATTCAGCCGCTCTAAACTTCGCTTACCTAAGCCAGCCAGACCCCGCCGGGCCCGATCATAATCCGCGTGTCGGGGGGTTCGAGTCTCTCCTCCGGCATCCGTCTGTGTCGTGAAAAGCGCCTCCCGCCGCCCTGCGCGCCGAGGCGGCGTCTCGGTGCAGACTCAACGGCACCACCAGGCCCGGATTGGTGCCGGTGCTCAGAGCGTCTCTGAATGGAAGGTGTTGCAGTCCTCGTCGCGGTAGACGACGGCGAGATTCCGCCCGACGAAGGTGAGCTCCGCGAATGCGAAACGGACCCAGTTACCGCCATTCTTACAGGCGCAGAGCTCCTCGTAGTCGAGCTCGACCCATTCCGGGTGGCTGAGATCGGTGCGTGGTGTCCTATGGGCCGGAACGCCGCCATTGCCGATGCACCGGCCATGCTGCACGCCGGGCCGGGGCTTGTAGAGCGTGCAACGGTGCTCGTGGCCCCAGAACCACGCTCGGACCGGACGCTGTTCAACGGCGGCTTGGAGCGCGTCCCACACGGCTGGCGAGACGTGACCGCGGAAGGCGCTGAACGGCTGGTGATGGCTGAGCAGGACGACTTGCTGGCCCTCCCGCTGAGCCTCGACGAGCGATAGTTCGACCCACTCCCGCTGCTCGTCCCACAGGCCGGGGTCGACCCAGCCGGTGTCGAGGCCGAGCACGCGCCAGTGGTCGTTCGTCAGCTGGAAGATGCTCGTCGGCTTGCCGTCTGGGGAGTGCTGCGCGGCGAAGCGCGCGTCCGACAGGCACGTCTCATAGTAACCCTTGCCGCCAGAGTACATGTCGTGGTTGCCGGCGAGAATCCAGGATCTCGCGAGGTCGGGCCGCTCGGGCGGCACGGGCCAAGCGCGAAGCACGTGCTTCGTGTACTCCCAGGGCCAGCCCGCGTAGTACACGTCGCCGAGGTGCACCACGTGCCGGTCCGGCGCGGCGTCGGAGGCGGTGAGTCGCGAGCGAACACGCGCGCTCAGGCGTACCGCGCGCTCGATCCCGGTCGCCCAATCGCTGAAAAGAAACAGCTGCGCAGCGTCGCCGAGCTTCGCGGTCGCCGGTTCGCGGTTGTATGGATGCTTACCGTGCAGCGCGCGCCACGCGATCCCAATCGCAACCAGGGACCAGCCGGGGTCGCCGGGGAACGGAATGAACGACCCGGGCTCCAGGGCCTCGGCCTGCACAGGAACGTGCTGATCGGTCACGGCCGCCAACGGCTCGTCCCGAGCGGCCACCTCGGCGACCAGGTCCTCGGCGCCCGCGGCGAGCGCGGCGGATTCGTGCTCGTCGATTCCACGCTCCATGCCGGACTGCAGAGCGCTCACGAGAGGGTCGCGCGGCAGGTAGACGCCGCCGGGCTGCGCCGGTGCCGGTCCGGGTGAGGCCTCCTGCTCCGCGACCGCCCGGACTAGCGCCGGCAGCGCGTCGCGCAACTCGGCCGCGGTGACGACCTCCTCGCCTCGCCGAACATCCCCGTCGCCGCGGTCCAAGTGGTTGCGGATCAGGTCGATCACCGCCCGGCCATGCGCTAGCACTATTTCGCGGTTGAGGATCTCTGCGTACGTCATCGCCGCGCGTCGGCCTCCAGCCGGTCCTCGCGGGTGCCCATGTGCCTCGCCTGCACGTTCTGGACCAACAGCTCGAGCTCGGCGGGCGTCGCGAACGCCGGCGCCGGCGGCGGCACGGCGAGGGTGTCCGCCCGAGCAGGCCCCTCGAGTAGCGCGGCGAGTTGTACAAGGCTCTTCTGGAGGTCATCGAGGGCGATCGGGCTCGCTGGGGCCTCCGCAGCGGCGGGCGCCTGCGCCTCGGCGGGCGGCGGGAGCGGCGGCGGCTTCCGGGCATCGTCCGCGGTGAGCAGGTGCAGCACACTCGTCGCCGCCGCATCGCGCGCCGTCAGCGGCTCGCCGAGGTCGAAGAGCTCCCAGAGCGTGCGGATCACCGACGTGTGATCATGCGCCTCGGGGTCGACCGTCAGCGGCGGGATGAACGGCGAGACGACGACCGCCGGGACGCGCGGACCGAGCACATCGAAGCCGAAGTTGCTTTGCCCCGCGCCCGCGAACGGCGGCGTGGCCGCTGGCGGTTTTTCGCGATCGAAGAACCCACCGTGCTCGTCGAAGGTGACGATGAAGAGCAGCGACTCCCAGACGTTGGGATTCGCGGCGAGCGCCTCATACACGCGCCGCAGCAGGGCGTCTCCGCCGGCCACGCCGGCGGTCGGGTGCTGGCTCTCGATCGGTGGGAGCAGGCACCGCGGCTCCACGAACGAGTACTCCGGCAGCGTCCCGTTCTGCACGTCTTCGAAGAACACGTGAAGCGGGTGGAACCGGTGGATAGGGACCTGCGGCGGGTTGAGGTACGCGAGCGACTGCCCAAGGTCGCCGCAGTACACGGCCCATCTGTGGCGTGTCTCCTCGAGGCGCCGGAAAGTCGTCGGATGCAGGTACGGCTTGGGAACGTTGTGCAGGAGGCCCTCCGACTGCGCGCCGTGGAGGAATAGCCGGTTCGGCCACGTCTCGCTCGGGACAGAGCAGAACCAGCGCGAGCAGACCGCGAACTCGCGCGCTAGCGTCGAGAGCGCGGGGAGCTCGTCAGGCGTATGCGCCGCCATGATTTCGCAGGCGAGGCTCGCATCCTTCGCGTGGCAGCCGTAGTTCCAAGCGAACCCGCGGTTGTCGATCGCCGCGCGCTGCAGCGGGGGCTCCGCACAGGTGAGCTGCCGCGTTACGTCCGCGTAGCCGTGGCCGGGATCCTTCGGGACGTCGCCGTCGGACGTCACCGGGTGGGCGCGGCACAGTCCGCTCTGGGGGTCGCTCGGGTCGCGCGGGTTGGTGACCGTCTCGTCGAGCCGCGGCAAGCTGGGATGGTCGAGGTAGCCGAGCATGTGGTCGAACGACCGGTTCTCGAACATCAGCACGACAACATGCTCGACAAGGCCCATCGCAGCGTAGCTTCGCGAGAGCGCGGTGAGCGAGCAAGTTCAGTTGCTGGTTCAACATCCACGCGACTAAGTCTGCCCGGACGACCCGGAGGATCGCTGACCTCCACGTCCGCTACCTGATGCACCTCGTTCACGAGGGGCTCGAGCCGAAGCGGCGCTTCGAGCCCTGGTGGCAGTCGCTGATAGAGGAGCTCGAGCGGGATCTCCCCGCCCCCGCTGCAGCCGCCCGCCGTTCGCGCCCTGCAGGGCGTGCGTCCGCGCCGAGCCGTCCGGTCAGGTCTTCCCGCGCGAGGCAGGCGAGGATCGGTGTGGTACGCCAAGTACCGGCTGCCCGACCGGGGCTAGGTCAAGAAGCGGATCGGCCCGCGTATGGTCGCGGACGCGGGCGCTAACGACTCCACGAACCGCTTCTGTCGCGGCCAGCCGCGCTCGATCACGCTGCGGTCGGCGGCGCTTTGAACGGTTCGCACGCGGCTGTATCGATCCTTGTGATCGAGGACAGCTCGTTGGGCCTTCTTGTTTCCGCACCTGCTCAGTGGCCGATGCGGGGATCGAGGTCGGCCACCGCCTGGTGCAGCTCCGTCATGCCGGTGTCGACGAGCACGCGCGCGTGGCGATGGTCGATCACGTGCATGTGAACCGGCATCCGCTCGCCCTCGGCGAGCAGGTCCGCAACGCGCACCGGCGTGATGGTGATTGAGGCGGGGGCGTCCAACCTGTACAGACCGCCGCGGCGGTGGTTGATATGTGAGTCAGGCTCACGGTCAAGCGATGGAGGGCCGAGTGGCGGTGAAACAGAACTGGACAACGGCGAACGAATAGGCGCCGCCGGCGTCGAGCGCCTTGAGGTCGGCGAGCCAGGCGTCGGCCTCGGCCTGGTCGATTTCGTCCAGGCCGCTGAGGTATTGGCGGATGAGTGCGGGCATGTAGCCGCCGAACGCCTCGGGGTCCATCGTCTCGGCGGTGAACGGATGGGCGTCGCGGCGGACGTCGGTGAAGCCGGCGCGCCGCAGGGACGCCAGGAGCGTTCGGGGCAGGACCGGGTCGGCGAGGTGGCGGTCCCAGGCCCTGACCATGCGGCGCATCCGTTCGGTGTCGGAGGAATGCCACGACAGTGTCGACCAATCGATGTCCCAGATGACGACGCGCCCACCGGGCCGGACGACGCGCATCAGCTCGGCGAGCGCAGCGTCGACGTCGCTGAGATACTCGAAGACCTGGACGGAGATGGCGCGGTCGACAGACGCGTCGCCGACTGGGAGTTTCGTCGCCTCGCCCTCGAGCAGGCGGACGTTCGGCCGGTCGCCGGCCTTCCGGCCAGCGATGGCGAGCATCGCCGCGCTGGCATCCACGCCGGTGACCGCACCGTTCTCCCCGACGCTGTCGAGGATGTCAGCGACATAGAACCCAGGCCCGCAGCCGACGTCAAGCACCTCGTCGCCGGGCCCAGAAGCCAGTGCTTCCTCGGCGAGCGCGCGCCGCCGTCTGATGTCGCGCGTGCGGTAGACCAC
>JBKPLC010000076.1:0-20991 GCA_046731495.1 Actinomycetota bacterium
TCGACGGGGGCCACTAGGCCAAAATAGCGGCCGTGACTCTCGAGCAGGGCTCCTGGCTCACGGTCGTGATCGTCTGCGGGATCGCCGTGGTGCTCCTGGCGGTCGGCGGCTACACGGGCTACAGCATCGTGGTCGGCGCCGTGGGGCTGGCCGCGGCGGTCAATTTGATTTAGGTGGCTGCGCCATCAGACCGCGGCCACAAGCGGCCGCCCCGCACGACCGCTCGGGGCTCCGGCCCTCGCTCAGAGTCGTGCGGCCTGGTGGCCGCTAGCCGGCTCTGAACGCCTGCGGCGACTCCGACGGATCTCGCCGGGAGCTCTCAGGCTCGGTGTGGATCAACACCTCCGCATCCCCCAGGTCGGCCTCGATCGCATCGCGGAGCCGATGGGCGGCCTCATGGGCCCGCTCCAGCGTGGTGCCGGAGCGGAACTGGAGATGCAGGTCGATGTAGCGGCGCCGGCCGGCCGTCCGCGCGCGCAGCTTGTGGTAGCCGACGATCTCCGGCATTTCCGCCCGGCCATTTGCGATCGCAGCCTCGATCCGGTCCATCTCCGCGGGGGGCGGCGCCTCGTCGACCAGCGCCGAGGCCGAGCGGCGCATGATCCGGACGCCGGCCACCACGATCGCAGCCGCGACCGCGATCGCCACAGCGGAGTCGATCGCATCCCAGCCCGTGATCTGGACGAGCGCCAGCCCGACCAGCACGCCGAGCGAGGTGACCGCGTCGGTGCCGAGGTGGGCAGCGTCGCCGGAGAGCGCCGGCGAGGCGTGCCGGCGCGCCTGACGCCGCAGGAAGACCGACACCGAGCCGTTGGCGACCGCCGAGAACCCGATCACCGCGATGCCGACCCCCAGTTTCTCGACCTGCGCTCCCGTCGCCAGCCGATGGACGGCCTCATAGACGATCAGCGCAGCGCCGACGAGGATCAGCATCCCCTCGATCGAGGCCGCCAGGCTCTCGACCTTCTCGTGTCCGTAGGGGTGCTCGACGTCGGCCGGCTCGTCGGCGCGCCGAACGGAGATGAACGCGATCACCGACGCGATCAGGTCGACCATCGAGTGAAGCGCCTCGGAGAGGATCGCCACCGAGCCCGTGATCGCGGCCGCGGCGAGCTTCAGGCCGATCAGCAGAGAGTTGGATGCGATCGAGACCGCCGCCGCCGCGGGCTTCGAGACGCGGCCGACGGCTCCAACGGGCGAGGCGGGCGTCACGGGCTCACCTCGACGCCGAGGTGCTCGGCCAGCTTCCTTGCGGCCCGGCCGCGGTGGCTGATCGCGTGCTTCTCCGCGGGGGCGAGCTCCGCCATCGTCCGCTCGTCGTCCGGCCCGGTGTCGTTGGGGACGAAGGCCGGGTCGTAGCCGAACCCACCGGTGCCCCGCGGCCGCTCGGCCAGGGTCCCCTCGCAGCGGCCCTCGAAGGTCGTCTCCTCCCCCTCCGCGGTTACCAGAGCGATCACGCAGACGTAGGCGACGCGGCGGTTCTCCGCGCGGCCCACCTCGTCCAGCAGCTTCGTCAGGTTCTCCTCGTCGCTCGCGCCCTCGCCGGCGTAGCGCGCCGAGCGTACCCCCGGCCGCCCGCCGAGCCCATACGCCGCGATGCCGGAGTCGTCGGCGATCGCCGTCTCGCCGGTCGCCGCCTGGGCGGCCCTGGCCTTGCCGAGGGCGTTCTCGGCGAAGGTCTCACCGGTCTCGGGAGGTAGCTCGACCTCGTCGGGCAGCGGATCGATTTCGATCCCGGGTAGCGCCTCGCGGAGCTCGCGGAGCTTGTGGGGATTCCTGGTGGCGAGGACGAGCGCCGACATCGTCGGCCTCAGGATCTCAGTCGGGGACGGGGCCCGCTGCCGATTCCTGTGCTTCCCGGAGGCGGGCGATCCCGGCCTCGGCCAGGGCCAGGAGCTCGTCGAGGGACGCCCGAGAGAGCGGCGTCCGCTCGGCCGTCGCCTGAACCTCGACAAGCCCGCCGTCGCCGGTCATAACCACGTTGGCGTCGACCTCCGCGGTCGAGTCCTCGTCGTAATCGAGATCGCAGAGCGCCCGCCCCTCCACCATCCCCACGCTGATCGCCGCCACCGACTGGTTGAGGGGCAGCCGCTCGATCGTCCCGGCCTCCACCAGCTTGGCCAGCGCGAGCTGGAGCGCGACGAATCCGCCGGTGATGGCGGCGCAGCGGGTGCCGCCGTCCGCCTGGAGGACGTCGCAGTCGACGTACACCGAACGCTCGCCAAGCGCCTCGAAGTCGACGACGCCGCGGAGGGAACGGCCGATCAGCCGCTGGATCTCGACGCCGCGTCCGTCCTGCTTGCCGCGACTGATGTCGCGGGCCTTCCGATCGCCGGTGGACGCGGGGAGCATCGCGTACTCCGCCGTCACCCAGCCGCGGCCTCTTCCCTCCATCCAGCGCGGGACGGAGTCGTTCACCGAGGCCGTGCAGATCACCCTGGTCTCGCCCTGCGAGATCAGGGCGGAGCCGTCCGCGGTGCGGACGAATCCGGGCTCGATCGAGACCGGCCGCAGGTCGGCCGGGGCGCGGTCGTAGCTGCGGCCAGCGGGCATGGGCGGCAGTCTCGCAGCACCAAGCCGAAGACCGCCGCCCGTTATGCGAGGGTGCGCCGCAGCCGAAGGCGAGGCGCACCCGTTTCATTTAAAGCTGACCTGGCCGACGGCCTCCCGGATCTTGTCCACGATCGTCTGCGCCAGCTCCAGGCCCTGCTTGCCCTGGAAGCCCTTCATCGCGGCCACCATGCCGACCATCAGCAGCGCGACGAGCAGGATCAGGCCTACGTACTCGACCGTCCCCTGGCCGCTCTGTGGCGAGGGCCCCACTACCCGCTGGCCGGCCTCATAGACGGCGAGCTGGGCTCGGGCGATCAGTTCTCGCATCAACACAACCTCCTCGGGCTCTTTTCACCGAGGCTGGGCGACCGGGACGCGTAGAGGGCGATCGCTCTGTGGCGGAACGAGAACGGATCCGCAGCTAGAGTGACCGCCTCGATGACCGAGCGTCAAGACCCGGCCGTGGAGGCCGCGCGGCGGGAGGCCGAGGAGCGCGCTTCGGCCGAGATCATGGCGCTCGAGCAGGACCTGGAGCGGGAGCGGAAGCGCGCCGCGAAGGCGCTCGAGGAGGTCCAGCGCCGGCTCGAGGAGGCCGAGACGCGGGCAGCCGAGAAGGCGTCCGAGCGTGAACGGGAGCTGATCGCCGAGCGGGACGAGGCACAGACCGAGCTCAGGGATGCGCTCGCGCGCCTCGACCGCGCCCAGCAGGAGACCTCGCCCGAGAGCCTCGGCGAGGCGAGGGCCGAGCTGGAGAGAGAAGTGCGCCGGGAGTTCGAGGAGAAGCTCGCCGGCCAGATCAAGGCGGTGAAGGCCGAGAGCGACGCCCGCGCGCGGCAGGAGATCGAGGCGGCGCGCAGGGCGGCGGAGCTCCGCTTCGAGCAGGAGTTCAAGTCTCGCGAAGAGGCCCTCCGGCGCGAGCGCGAAGCCGCGGCCGAGGCGGCGGACGCGGCGCAGCGCCGCGTCGATGAGATCGCCGAGCAGATCGAGGCCGCGGGCAAGCGGGTGGAGGGCGCCGAGGCCCGGCTCGCGGAGGAGCAGGCTCGCCTCCGGAAGGAGTCCGAGGAGCGGCTCGAGGCGGAGATGCGCCGCCTGCAGGAGGAGTCCGAGACCGAGCTCGACGCGGCGCTCTCGAAGCTGCAGGAGGAGCGCGATGCCCTCAGGCGGCAGCTCGAGGAGGAGCGGGGCTCACGCGGGGACGCCGAGGCCGAGGCGAAGGCCGCCGCGGCCGAATGGGTCCGGAACCAGACCAGCGAGCTCCGCAGCGGCGTGGAGGCGGACACCGAGCGACAGGTCGCCGAGGCGAGGCGCGAGGCCGAGGAGCAGGCGGAGCGCACCTTCGCCGAGCGCGAGCGCAAGCTCGCTGCCGAGCTGGAGGAGGCCGCCCGCGACCTCCGGTCAGCCGAGCACCAGCTGCGCGAAGCGGAGGAGCGGGCGGCGGCGGCCGAGGCGAAGCTCGGCGAAGCCTCGAGCGAGGAGCTGCGCCGCGCGAGCGAGGAGCGCGAGAGCCGCTTCCGCGCGATCGAGCAGCGGATCGAGTCGGTGCGAGACAAGGCGGCCGGCGCACAGGCCCACGCGGCCTCCGTCGGAGTGGGCATGGCGGAGAGCGAGGAGGCCGAGGCCGAGGAACCCGAGGAGCCGGAAGTGGAGGAACCCGAGGCGCCGGAGATCGAGGAACCCGAGGATGAGGAGGAGGGGCCGGAGGCCGAGGAGCCCGAGGAGCCGGAGGCGGAGGAGGCCGAGGAGTGGGTGTCGCAGGAAGACGAGGAGCTCGAGGAGACCACCGAGCAGCCGGCGGCCGAGGTCGCCGCTCAGGTCGAGCTCGAAGAGCCGGAGGAGGACGAGGAACTCGAAGAGGCCGAGGAAGAGCAAGAGGAGACCGACGACGAGGAGGCCGTCGAGGAGCCGCGGAGCGGCCTGCTGGGCTTCCTCCGCCGGCCGGAGCGGGCCGATCGGGAACCCGAGGAAGAGGCCGAGCCTGAGGAGAAGCGCCCGAAGCGCCGGAGGGAGCCGCGCCCCGGCGCGCTGGATCTGAACGAGGCGACCTTCGAACAGCTGCGCGACCTCGGCTTCTCCGTCACCCAGGCGACCCGCGTGATCGCCTACCGCGAGCGCGAGGACGGCTTCGACTCCGTCGACGACCTGGCGACGATCCCCGGCCTCTCGAGGCAGTTCCTGGCCGAGATCCGGGACCAGGTCACAGCCTGAGGCCGAGCGCGGCGACTAGACCAGCGCCGGCCAGAACCGCGCCAGCCGCTCTCGGTAGGTGGCGGCCGGCTCGGCGCGAGCCTCTCGTGCCGGCCGCTCCGAGGTGAGCGCCTCGAGCGTGGTCACCACGGAGCGGGACAGCGCTCCCAGGGCATAGCCGCCCTCCAGGCAGACGAGCAGCGGCGCCTCGAGCTCGGTGGCGAGCTCCCACATCGAGGTGGCCATGTCGCCGTAGGCCGCGTCGTCGAGCTCGCAATTGGCCAGCGGATCGTCGCGGTGCGCGTCATAGCCGGCCGAGATGCAGAGCAGGCCGGGCCGCCACTCCCGCGCGATCGGCACCACTACCTGCTGGACCAGCGAGAGGAACTCGTCCGGCCCGCTGCCAGGCGGCACCGGCATGTTCACGGTGAACCCCTCCCCGTCCCCGCTGCCGACGTCGGTCGCGGCCCCGGTCCCGGGATAGAGCGGGCTCTGGTGGATGCTCGCGTACAGGACCTCCGGCGACGAGTAGAAGATCTCCTCGGTCCCGTTGCCATGGTGCACATCCCAGTCGAGCACCAGCACGCGCTCGACCCCCCGCTGGAGGGCGTGCGCCGCCGCCACCGCGACGTTGTTGAACAGGCAGAAGCCCATGGCCCGCGCGCGCTCGGCGTGATGCCCCGGCGGCCGCAGCCCGCAGAACGCCCACGTCAACGGCGCCTCCTCCGCTTCGCGTCCGGGGGCGCCTTGGAGGATGCGATCGACCGCGTGGACAGCCCCGCCCGCCGCGTGGAGGGCGGCGTTCCAGGACCCCGCGCTCGCGACCGTGTCGAGGTCGATCATGCCTCCGCCCCGCTCGGACAGCGCCTCGATCGATTCGATGTGCGCGGCGGTGTGGACCCGGAGCAGCTGCTCGAGCTCGGCGGCGGGGGCCTCGACCAGCTCCAGTCCGAGCCAGTCTCGGTCGGAGAGCGCCTCCTCGATCGCGGTGAGCCGCCTGGCGTTCTCCGGATGGCCGCCGGTGTCGTGCTCGAACGAGCTCGGGTGGCGAAGGTAGAGACCCGCCATTCGGGGGACCCTCTCACAACGTCTCGCCGGGAATGAGGGCCCACTGAGTACGGTAATCGGCCTCAATGGCGCCCGAGCCCGAGACCAAGCTCGACGTCGTGGTGGTGGGAGGTGGCGGCGCCGGCCTCTACTCCGCGCTCTGTGCGGCGGACGCCGGCTCCCGGGTCGCGATGGTCTCGCGCAAGCCCCTCCCGGAGAGCTCCAGCTTCTGGGCCCAGGGTGGTCTGGCGGCGGCGATCGGGGAGGACGACTCCCCCGAGACCCACGTCGAGGACACGCTCGCGGCCGGGCGGCAGGCCTGCCGCCGCTCAGCGGCCGAGCTGCTCGCGGCCGAGGCGCCCGGCGTGGTCGCGGAGCTGGAGCGCCGCGGCGTCGAGTTCGACCGTGACCCCGACGGCAAGCTCTCCCTGGCCCTCGAGGGCGGCCACTCCCGCCGCCGCGTGGTTCACGCGGGCGGCGCCGGTACGGGGCGGCGCATCACCGAGCGCCTCGCCGCCCTCGCGGCACAGGACGAACGCATCGACGTGATCGAGGAGACATCGATGGTCGCCCTCTGGAGCGACGGGCAACGGTGCCACGGGGTGATCACGGACAAGGGCCCCCTGCGCGCCCGGGCCACGATCCTCGCGACCGGCGGCGCGGCGGCGCTCTGGGCGCGGACCACGAACCCGTGGGGTGCGATCGGCGCGGGCCCCGTGATGGCGCACGCCGCCGGCGCCGAGCTCGCCGACCTGGAGCTCTGCCAGTTCCACCCCACGGCGCTCGCGGCGCCGGGGTCGCGGTTCGACGGCCTGCTGGTGACCGAGGCCGTGCGCGGCGAGGGCGCGACGCTGCTCGGAGCGGACGGCCAGCGCTTCACCGACGAGCTCGCCCCACGCGACCAGGTGACGCTCGCGGTCCTCGACCGGATGAAGGCCGACGGCACCGATCACGTGCTGCTCGACCTGCGGTCGATCCTCGAGGCGCGCTTCCCGAACGTGTTCGAGGCGCTCCGCGAGGCCGGGTTCGACCCCGCGGCACAGCCGATCCCCGTCTCCCCCGCTTCGCATTACGTGATGGGCGGCATCGCGACGGATCTCGAGGGCCGCTCGACGCTTCCGGGGTTGTTCGCCGTCGGCGAGTGCGCCTGCACCGGGCTCCACGGAGCCAATCGGCTCGCGTCCAACTCACTGACCGAGTGCTTCGTGCTCGGAGCGCGGGCCGCCGTCGCCGCCTCCAATGACGGGGCGGCGGCGGCGGTGGCCGCCGTCGATGGTGGTGGCGAGCCGCCCGAGCCCCCGGAATGGCGCTTCAACCCGCCCCCGGCGGAGACCCGCGAGGCGGTCTGGGAGCTGGCGGGGCCGCTCCGCAGCGCCGATCAGCTCGAGCGGCTGCTCGACGACCCGTATCCGCTCGCACGCCTGATCGCGCGCTTCGGCCTCGCCCGGGAGGAGTCGCGCGGCTCGCACCGGCGCCTGGAGTTCCCTCACCAGGACCCCGAACTGGACGGTCGGCACCTCGTATGTACGCGCGAGGACATTCGCTGGGACGCCTGGGACTGAGCCTCCGGGCAGGCGCTCGACAAACGTCTACCTAAAAAGCCGGTTCTAGGCGTACCTAAAATTGCTTAATGGGCGCTTAACCCAATATTGGGTACGCGATGGTTCAATGAACCGCGCCTGGAGGACTTTCGGGGCAGGAGAGCCCCGGACAGGCTTCAGGGGGGTAAGGAGAGAGAGCCGGATGTATCAATTCAGTCGTTCCATCTACAGGGACCTGGCATCGCGCATCGACGCAACCGGGGGTGTCGAGGAGACGGTCCGGGCCCGTCAAGAGCTGTTGGAGGCGTGCGAGGCGACGATCCAGCGGCTGGTCTCAGACCGCCGCTACTTCGCGCGGCCGGCGAAGACCCTCTTCACCGAGGTCCGGGAGCATTTCGCGCTCGCCGAGCAGGTCCGCGTCTACATGGTCATCGAGCGGCATATCGAGTTGGTCGAGGAGTTCCTCGACTCGCTGCCGGCTGACGTGACCCTCGACGGCCAGGAGAGGAACTGCCTGGCCAGCACGCGCAAGGGCACCCCGTGCCAGCGGGAGCCGTTGCCTGGAAAGGATTACTGCCCCTCGCACAAGCACCTCGAGGAGACCGAGGAGGTCTACGGAGTCCCCGAGGTCGCAGCGGCAGCTGCGTAGGTAGGGAGAGAGAGTTCGGTCGGGATCCCGGTGGCGCGCCGGGATCTCGAGCGATCTCCGTTATGTAGGTTCGCCCCATGCTCCTGGGCGTCGACGTGGGCGGGACGTTCACCGACGCCGCCCTGCTCGAGGGCGACCGGCTCCGCACCGCCAAGGTGCCGAGCACTCCCCAGGATCAGTCGCAGGGAGTGATCGCGGCGGTTGAGGAGGTGCTGGTGCGGGCGGGCGCCGAGCCGTCCCAGGTCGAGGGGTTCACCCACGGCATGACCGTTGGGACCAACGCGCTGCTCGAGGAGCGCGGAGCACGGACGGCGCTGGTCGCGACACGTGGCTTCGCCGACGTGCTCGAGATCGGCAGGCAGAACCGGCCGAGCCTCTATCACCCCTGCCGCGGACGACCCAGGCCGCTGGTCGAGCCCGAGCTCCGCTTCGAAGCCGAGGAGCGGATCGGGCCGGACGGCGTGATCCACGACCTGGACGACGATGAGGTGGACCGCCTGGTCGCCGAGCTGCGCGACTCCGGCGCCGAGTCGATCGCGGTCTGCCTGCTCTTCGCGTTCAGCGACCCGGCACACGAGAGCCGCATCGCGGACGCCCTGCGGGAGGCGCTGCCCGACGTCCATGTCTCCGCCTCCCATGAGGTCCTTCCGGCCTTCCGGGAGTTCGAGCGCTTCTCCACCACCGTGATCGACGCCTATCTCTCCCCTCTGCTCGGCCGCTACCTGACCCGCCTGGCGAGCGCGTGCGCCGAGCGCGGGTTGTCCGAGCCGGAGGTGATGCGCTCCTCGGGAGGCACGGCGGAGGCGGAGGAGGCGGCGCGCTCGGGCGCCTGGAGCGTGCTCTCCGGCCCCGCGGGCGGCGCCGTCGGCGCGGGCCTGCTGGCGCGGGCCGCGGACAACCCCGACGCCATCGGCATCGACATGGGCGGCACCTCCTGCGACGTCTGCGTCGTCGACGCGGGCGAGGTGCGTCGCACCGACTCCCGCGAGATCGAGGGTCGCCCGATCCAACTGCCCATGGTCGACGTGCACACGGTCGGCGCCGGCGGCGGCTCGATCGCCTGGCGCGATGCCGGCGGCGCCCTCCGGGTTGGGCCGCGCTCGGCGGGCGCCGAGCCGGGGCCAGCCTGCTACGGCCGGGGCGGAACGGAGCCCACGGTCACGGACGCGAACCTGCTGCTCGGCTACCTCTCGCCGGAATCGGATCTGGCCGGGGGCGTCCGACTCGACGAGGAGGCGGCGAGGAGGAGCGTGGCGGCCCTCGGGGAGCAGCTCGAGCTCTCGGAGATCGAGACTGCCGAGGGGATCGTCCGCGTCGCGAACCAGGAGATGATCCGGGCGCTTCGCGTGGTCACGGTCGAGCGGGGGATCGATCCCCGCGGCTACGCGCTCCTGCCCTTCGGCGGGGCCGGCCCGATGCACGCGGCAGCGCTGGCCGCCGAGCTCGAGATCTCGCGGATCGTCTGTCCGCGGGCGAGCGGGGTGCTCTCCGCGCTCGGCCTGATCGCAGCCGGACGCCGGAGGGACACCGCGAGGACGGTGCTGCTCGCGGGGGACGAGATCACCGCCGACCGCGTCGCGGCCGAGGTACGGAACCTGAGCGAGCCGCTGCTCCAGGGCCTCGAGGACGGCCGCCTCGAGATCGTCTACGAGCTGCGCTATCGAGGACAGGCCTTCGAGCTTCCCGTTCCCGGCCCACCCGAGCCCGATCCCGCGCAGCTCGCGGAGGACTTCGCCCGGGAGCACGAGGCCCGGTATGGCTATCGCGATCCCGAGGGACGTCTCGAGCTGGTGACGATCCGCGTCTCGGCCTTCGAGCCGGGCCACGAGCCGAAACCCCGCGCGGCCGGCGGCGGCGAGCTCACCGACGCGGAGCGCAAGGCTCGCTTCGGCGGGGAGTGGCTCGCGACGAAGGTGCTGCGCGGCGAGCCCGAGGCCCGCTACACCGCCGAGGGGCCGTGCGTGTTCGAGCTGCCCGAGGCGACGCTGGTCCTCCCGCCGGGCTGGAGCGCCACCGTCGATGAGGCCGGGACGATCACCGCCGACCAGGAGGAGAAGGGATGAGCGAGCGCCTCGACCCGGTTCAGCTACAGGTGATGACCGGTGCGCTGCGGGCCGCCTGCGACGAGATGGGCGCCGTGCTGATCCGCTCGGCCCACTCGCCCAACATCACGGAGCGCCACGACTGCTCCACCGCGCTCTTCGACCCGCGCGGCGAGCTGGTCATGCAGGCCGAGCACATCCCGGTCCACCTCGGCTCGATGCCGGATGCCGTGGCGGCGATCGTCGACGAGCGCCATGCCGAGGACGACCTCTGGATCCTCAACGACCCCTACCGCGGCGGCACGCACCTGCCGGACATCACGCTGATCTCGCCCGTCCTCCACGACGACGAGCTGCTCGGGTTCTCAGCCTCCCGGGCGCACCACGCGGACATCGGCGGCCCGACGCCCGGCGGCATGCCGGCCCTCTCGGTGACGCTCGACGAGGAGGGCGTGGTCATCCCCCCGACGCGGGCGGACGACGACGTGCTGCGAGAGCTCGCCGGGCGGATGCGCAATCCGGAGCAGCGCCTCGCGGACCTGCGCGCGCAGCGCGCGGCGAACCTGACGGGGATCCGGAGACTGCGCCGCCTGGCCGAGCGAGATGGCGTGGAGCTCCTGCGGGCCGCCACCGGCGAGATCCTCGACTACGCCGAGCGGCGCACCCGCGCGGCGCTCTCGGGAATGGACGATGGCGAGAGCACGGCCAGCGAGGTGCTCGAGGGACGCGATGGCCGGGACATCGAGCTGCGGCTGCGGGCAAGCGTCAGGGGCGACTCGCTGGAGCTCGACTTCGAGGGGACGGCTGAGCAGGTGCACGGCAACCTCAACTGCCCGCTCTCGGTCACCAAGGCAGCCTGCTTCTACGCGGTCCGGGTGGTCTGCGACCCGGACGCACCACCCTCGGCCGGCGCCTGGCGGCCGGTGACCGTGCGCGCGCCGGAAGGCTCGCTGCTCAACGCGCGGGCCCCCGCAGCCGTCGTGGGCGGCAACGTGGAGACGTCGAGCCGCGTTGCCGACCTGGTCTTCGAGGCGCTCGCCGAGTTCGCGGCGGTCGGCGCCAACGGCCAGGGCACGATGAACAACGTGACGCTCTCGGGCGAGGACTGGACCTACTACGAGACGATCGGCGGCGGCCAGGGGGCGTGCCCGGATGCCGATGGCCCGAGCGCGGAGCACGTCGCGATGTCCAACACGCTGAACACGCCGATCGAGGCACTCGAAACCGAATATCCCGTTCTGGTCCGAGAGCTCTCCGTGCGTCGCGGGACCGGCGGTGAGGGCGGGCACCGAGGCGGCGACGGCATGGTCCGGGAGCTCGAGGCGCGGGAGCCGATGCGCTACACGCTGATCGCCGAGCGCCGGCGACACGCGCCGCGCGGAGTCGAGGGTGGGCGTGAAGGCGCTCCGGGGCGCGATCTCCTGAACGGCGAGGCAATCGAGGCGAAGGCCGAGGGCGAGCTGGCGGCAGGCGACCGCCTCCGGATCGAGACCCCGGGCGGGGGCGGATTCGGCGCTCCCGCCGATTCTTAGCGGTCGCTTGCGAAATGTGCAACTTGCGTCGATTGGCCGGTCAGCCAGCGAAATAGCCGCATGGGAATGCGGCATCCGGTAGTTACAACTAAGCCTTGAAGTTTGTGGCAATCGCGCACAAGCCTTGCGAAAGCCGAATTCGTCCTCTAGACTGCGCGCCTCCGACGGGGCTCCGGTGTCCGAGCTCGACACCCCGCCCCGCCCCAGAAACGAGATTGACGACTCCCTGATACCTATGCCGATTGCTTTCAAAGAGTGGGCCGTGACCGTTCGTGCGCTGGCCGAGGGCGAGCAGCTCGTCGCTCTCCGCAAGGGCGGCATCCGCGAGGACAACAAGCACTTCGAGGTCGAGCACGATCAGTTCTTCCTCTATCCCACCTTCGACCACCAGCGCAACGATCTGGTCCGCGAGTCCCATCACCCGGAGCTCCGCCGCGCCCTCGAGGAGGGGGTCTGGCCGGACGAGGAGCCGCCCCCGCGGGCGCTGCTCCAGGACGGCGGCATTCCGCAGCCCGACCGCGTCCGGATCCGGGCCTGGGCGGAGATCACCGATCACTTCACCACCGAGGACCACCGCGTCGTCGACGCCCTGTCGCCCTTCCACGTCTGGACTCCGGACTACGCCCACAAGCGGCTTGCCTGGAAGCGCCGTCACCCGCTGCACGTGCTGCTGCTCCGGGTCTACCGGATCCCGAGGCCCGTCACCGTGCGGGTGAAGGACGAGCACCACGGCTGCCGCTCCTGGGTCGAGATCGATCGCGACCTGCCGTTCGAGGGCACGCCGGTGATGGCGGACGAGGAGTTCGAGCGGGCCGCCGAGGCGATCCGCGAGATCTGCCAGGGCGAGCTCGTCCCGGCCTAGCCACCGATCAGTCCGAGCTCCAGCGCCTGGCCCAGGTCGTCGCGCACCGACCAGTGCTCGATCACCTTGCCGTCCTCGATTCGGTAGACGTGGATCTGCTTGGTCGCGAACTCCTTACCCGTCGGGGCGCGGCCGAGGAATTCCCCTACGTGCCGGCCGTGCATGACCACACGCACGACCACCTTGTCGCCCTCGGCGATCTCGTCTTCGATCTCAAAGCGCATCGGACCCCAGAGGCCACGTAGCCACTCGACGGTCTCCTTGAGCCCTTCGTGCCCCTGCGGATTGCTCGGCGGCGCCTCGTGGTTGACGAACTCCGGGTGGACGAGCTCGTCGATGACGTCGAAGTCGCCGTCCTCGAACACCTCTTGCAGGAGCCTCCGAGCGAGCTCCTTGTTCTCCTTGGACATCGGGGGTTCTCTCCTTCCTTAGAGGCAGGGAGTGAATTGCATGGATGATGGTCGGTCGATGTCGCTGAAGGCGTTACATAGCTCGGATCGCGTCCTGCTGATCGGCATGGGCGGCGGCGGGGACGTCGTCGGCGCCCTCGGGGTGACGGACCTGATCGATCGGCTCGGCACTGAGTGGGTCCTCGGCGGCGTCGCCTGGGAACGGTCTCCGATCGACCCCCGCCCCGGGCCACGGTCCCTCGAGGAGATGCGCGGCGGTCGTCCGTGCGGCTCGGCAGCCGTCCTCACCGAGGGCGGCACGACCAGCACCGACGGCGTCGAGTTCTCGGAGTCGAAGATGGCCGGGCACCTCGACAAGCCCGTGCTGCTCCTCGATATCACCCGGGGCCCTGCCGCCCTCGCCACCGGCCTGGCTGAGGCAGCGACGGAGCTCGGCTGCGACGCGATCGTTCTGCTCGACGTCGGCGGCGATGTCCTCGCTCACGGTCACGAGCCCGGGCTCGCCAGCCCGCTCTGTGACGCGGTTGTGCTGGCGGCCGGGATGATCCTGGCGAGGTCGGCAGGTCGTGACGCCGACGGGCGGCGCTGGGGCGGCGAGCTGCTCGCGGCCGTCTACGGCCCGGGATGCGACGGCGAGCTCACCCCGGATGAGGTGCTCGAGCGGATCACCGAGCTGCAGACCGCCGGCGCCCTCCTCGGCGCCTGGGGCCTCACACCGGAGGGATGCCGATTGGTGGAGCGCGCCGCCGAGGTCGTCCCCAGCGAGGCCAGCCCGATGGCCGTACGCTGCGCGCGCGGCGAGCGCGGGACAGTGGAGATCCGAAGCGGTCGCAGAACCGTGGAGCTGACCCCGCTGGGAGGGCTCACCTTCTTCTTCGATCCGCTCGCCGCGGCGAGCACTGCACTGCCGCTGGCGGCGGCGGTCGCCCCCGCCGCGAGCCTCGAGGAGGCCCACGACGCGCTCATGGGCATGGGAATCCGCACCGAACTTGACCTCGAACGGGCCCGTGACCAGCATTAACGGCGGCCACAAAAGCGCCGCCGGATCTCACGAGTAGCCTGAATGGGCGGCCGGCGCCGCCCCGATGACCTGGATCGAGACCGACTCGCTCAGCTTCACCGCGCGCCACGACGACGAGGACCTCGCCTGCGCACATCGCGTGCTGGACGGGCTCGAGGATCTCAGGCTTCGCCTGGAGGACCGATTCTCAGAGGTCCCCGGCAACGTCACCATCGTCCTCCACGACAACCCGGCCTGGCTCTCGGCGGCGCATCCGCTCTTGCCGGCGGTGCGCTGGTCGGCCGCGCCCGCGGCGCGCCGCTACCTCGCCGGGTGGCCGATGGCGGGTGAGATCCACACGCTGAACGACTCCTGGATGGAGAGGCGCTCGGCCGGCGAGGACTCGCTGCGTGCCCTGCGCGGCACGGCCGAGCGGATGTACTGCCAGATCGTCCTGGCGGCGAACAACGACCAGCTGCCACCGATGTGGACCCCGCGTCGGTTCGTCACCTACCTGCGCTGGGCCTGGCTGATCGAGGGCGCCGCCCAGTACTTCACCGGCCAGACTTCGCTGTTCCGCGCGGCCGTGATCACCCGCCTCCGCGAGGGGGAGCGCCCGGCCTTTCCGCCCAGCCGCCGGGACGCGCTGATCCTCGGCGGCACCGTCTTCGACCTGCTCGACCGGCACGTCGGACCCGATGCCTGCGCCCGGATGGCGTCAAGGCTCCACCGGGAGGGGCCCCGCGGCAATCTCGAGCTCGCCTTCGAGGCGCGGATGCGGGACATCGAGCGCGCCTGGCGAGCGCACCTCGACGAGATCCTCTACCCGCAGTCCGAGTCCGTGCCGCTCACGAGGTGAGCTGGTAGAGGGCGAACACCAGCAGGGCCGCGAGCGCCACCGCCACGAGGATTCCGATCGCGAGCCGCAGCGGCGACCCGATCCCCGGCAGTGACTCGGGCGGCTCCTCGACCGTGAGCAGGTCGGCGTCGCGGAGCAGCTCCCGCGCCGTCTCGTAGCCGGACTCGGGGACCAGCACATCCCGCGGGCCCGCCGCGAGGAAGTCGGGCACGTCAAAGCCCCTGGCTCGGCGGAGCACGGACGGGATCCCCTGCTCGAGCAGGATTCCCTGGATCAGCTCGGCCTCAGCCTGGTGGCGGCCGCCGGTGACCCGGACCAGGTCACCGCGCGCGTACTGGGGCCGGACCTTTCGCGCCCGCTCGTGGGCGTCGGTGATCGGCTCCTGCTCGCGCGGGCCGGCGTAGACCAGCGGCATGCCGCAATTGCGGCAGAAGCGCTCGTCGATCGAGTGGGCGAGGGCGCAACGAGGACAGCTGAGGGGGCCCTCGCTCTCCATCTCTAACCCACGTCGAGATCGACCTCGGTGACCTCGCCGTCCTCGATGCGAAAGCCGCGCAGGTCCTTCTCGCCCTCCGCGAGGGAGACGATCAGGTAGAGCGTGTCGGGATAGGCGGCCAGGTTGATGTCGGTCTGCGAGGGATACGCCGGGCTCGCTGTGTGCGAGTGGTAGATCGCCGAGAGATCCTCCCCCCTCTCCTCCATCTCGGTCATGATCCGGAACTGGTCCTGCGGGTCGAGGTTGTAACGCAGCGGGCTGGCCTCGGCGTTGCGTGCGCGGTAGACGGTCTTCGCCACTCCGTCCCCGCCGCCGATCAGGCCACAGCACTCGTTCGGGGCCTCGTTATGAGCGTGCTCCAGAAGCTCGTCATAAATCGTCCTCGGGATCCGCATCGCCTTGAAGGTAGTGGTCGCGCTCTAGTAGAAGACGACGCCCTCGCGGCGCGGCGGCTCGGTGAGGTCGCCGGCCTCGTTCCCGATCAGGTCGGGATCCTCGCGGCCCTTCTCCCAAAGCAGGTCGTCGAGGGCCGGCGGCGAGATCTTGGCCTGCTCCGCGACCTGCTTGAAGGCGTGCAACGTCGCCTCGCGGACCTCTTCGACATCGCCCTCGGCCACCAGGCCGGAGCGGAGCGCGAGGCGCATCAGCACGTTGTCGGCGCTCACCTCCCAGTTCTCAGGGTCGGTGACCTCGAGCCAGCCACGGCGCTCCCAGATCTTGCAGACGAGGAACGCCTTCTTGCGCAGTGGGTCGGCGAAGGCGTCGAACCGGCTGAGCCGGAAGAGCGCGCCGGTCTGCCCGCCCAGCTTCCCGCCGGACGCGTCGATCAGGGCCTGCGCCTGCCCGCCGTAGTCATTGAGCAGTCCCTTGGAGAGGTCCTCCCAGAGCTTGGCGCGGCGCTCGGGGTCGTGCAGCGTGTCCTGTCCGGCGCGGAAGACCGCGGCGATCGCCTCGGGCGGGACACCCAGCAGCGAGCGCGCGGTGAGCGCTCCGGGAGCGCGGCGCTCTGCCCGCAGCCCCAGCGCCCAGAGCAGCGCGCTGCCCTCGTACGGGCCCTCCCCGTCGACCAGGTGCTCCTCCCTGTACCCGGTCTGGTGGTCGATCGCGGCGAGAAAGAGGGCCGCGTCCGGGTTCGGGACCTGATCGAAGGTCGGCGGCTCATAGTCCTTCGCTAGCTCCTTGACGCGCGCGACGACGCGCTTCAGTGCATCGGGATCGGCTGCCACGGCGAGAAGGCTACGAGCGCCTTACTACCACCACACTGTGCTGTCGATGTCCTCCAGCTCCTCGATCGGCTTCGTGTAGACGCCGCTCGAGAGGTACTTCCAGCCGTCGTCCGGGACCAGGAAGACCACGTTGCCCGAGTCGAGCTCGCCTGCGATCCGGTGCGCCACATAGGCGATGGCTCCCGACGAGACCCCCGCGAACATTCCCTCCTCCTGCAGCAGCTTGCGGGTCCAGACGATCGCGTCGCGGTTGGAGACCATGATCTTCCGGTCGAGCAGGGTGAGGTCGATGATCGGCGGGATGAAGCCGTCGTCGAGCGAGCGCAGCCCCTGGACGAGCTCGCCCTGCATCGGCTCCGCCGCGACGATCTTCGTGTCCGGGTTCTCCTCCTTGAAGCGCCGGCCGTTGCCCATCAGCGTGCCGCCGGTGCCGAGTCCGCCGACGAAGGCGGTCACCTCGTCGAGCTCGTCGAGGATCTCCTTGGCCGTGCCCTCGTAGTGGGCGCGCGGGTTCGCCTCGTTGCCGTACTGGTAGGGCATGTAGTACGAGGCGTCCCCCTCCGCCATCTCGAGCGCCAGCTCGACCGCGCCGTTCGAGCCCTTCGCGCCCTCGGAGTAGACGATCTCCGCGCCGTACATCCGCAGCAGCTGGGTGCGCTCCCCGGTGACGTTGTCCGGCATCACCACCTTGAGCGGGTAGCCCTTGCGGCGGCAGATCATGGCGAGCGAGATGCCGGTGTTGCCCGAGGTCGGCTCGAGGATGATGTGGCCGGGCTGGATCGCTCCCTGTGCCTCGGCGTCCTCGATCATGTACTTGGCGACGCGGTCCTTGACCGAGCCGGTCGGGTTGCGGCCCTCGAGCTTCGCCCAGAGCCGCACTTCCGGCTTCGGCGTGAGCCGCGGCAGCTCGACCAGCGGTGTGTTGCCGATCGCCTCGAGGACGTTCTCGAAGTGGCCGCCGCAGGGACGATTGAGGAGCGGCTCGGTGCTCATGGCCTCACAGGGTACTTCAGAAAGTGAAGTTCTACGGAAGGGCCAATCTCATGTAAATGAGGCTCAGATAGGGTGCCCCGTGTACCCCATTCCCTAACTGACGAGGGGGAGGAAATAGAGAGATGAGACTTCGAATCACCGTATTGGCCGCGGTGATGGCCGTCGCGGCCGTCTTCGTCGGCGCCGGGTGCGGCGGCGACGACAACGACAACGGCGGCGGCGGCACCGGCACAACCGCCTCCGGCGGCGAGCTGACAGCCACACCCGGCATCAATGTCGCCAAGGACGACGCGATCGCGAGCGCGGCGGCTGACGCCGTCAGCCAGAGCGGTCAGCTCTCGATCGCGGCCGACGCGACCTATCCGCCGATGGAGTTCTTCGCCAGTGACAACAGCACGACCGTGATCGGCGCGGACGCCGACATCTCCAAGGCGCTCGGTCAGATCATGGGGCTGCAGGCGAAGGTGGAGAACACGCCGTTCGACAGCATCCTGCCCGGCCTGACCGCCGGCAAGTACGACCTCGGGATCTCGTCGTTCACGGACACGCTGGATCGCCAGAAGACGAACGACTTCGTCACCTACGCACAGGCCGGCACGTCGTTCTATGCGTCTACGGCGAGCGGCGTCTCGCCGAAGACGATCGAGGATCTCTGCGATCACTCCGTTGCGGTCGAGAAGGGCACGACTCAGCAGGAGGACTCGGAGGCGCAGGCCGAGAAGTGCAAGGTCGACGTCCAGGTCTATCCGGACCAGAACGGAGCGAACCTGGCGATCTCGAGCGGCCGTGCGGAGATCGGCATGGCGGACTCGCCCGTGGCGGCGTACATCGTCGAGCAGTCGAACGGGCAGTTCACGCTGGGCGACGCCTACGGAGTCGCCCCTTACGGGATCGCGATGAAGAAGGGCAGTGCCCTCGCCCAGCCCTTGCTCGACGCGGTCACGGCGCTCTACGACGACGGCACGATGCAGAAGATCTTCGACTACTGGCATCTGCCGGATACAGCGATCGACAACCCGCAGATCAATGGAGCGACCAGCTAGGAAGAATGTGAGCCGGTGGCTACCGCTCCCGGCAAGACCGAAGCGATAACGACACCGGGGCCGCCTGAGGAGATCCAGGCGGTTCCGGTTCGTCATCCGGGCCGATGGATCGGCGCCGCGCTCGTCGCCCTGGTTGCCGCCTCGCTGATCCGGTCGGCGATCGACAACCCCAACTTCCACTGGGACGTCGTCGGGGACTATCTGTTCGACCAGCGCATCCTCGACGGCCTCGTCAAGACGATCCAGCTGACCGTGCTGGGCATGCTGATCGGCGTCGTGCTGGGAGTTGTGTTCGCGGTGATGCGGCTCTCGCCGAACTGGCTGATCCGAGGCTTCAGCTGGTTCTACATCTGGGTCTTCCGCGGCACACCGCTGCTCGTTCAGATCCTCTTCTGGAACTTCATCGCCGCCCTCTATCCGTCGATCGACCTCGGGATCCCGTTCGGTCCGTCGTTCGTTCACCTGAACGCGAACGACTTCATTACCCCCTTCATCGCCGGGATGCTGGCGCTGGGGCTGAACGAGGGCGCCTACATGGCGGAGATCGTGCGGGCGGGAATCATCTCGGTCGAGGAGGGTCAGACCGAGGCGTCCAAGGCTCTGGGCATGACGCAGGGCCAGACCATGCGCCACATCGTGCTGCCGCAGGCGATGCGGGTCATCATCCCCCCAACGGGCAACGAGACGATCTCGATGCTGAAGAACACGGTCTTGGTGAGCGTGATCGCGGTGTCCGAACTGCTCTATTCGGCACAGCTCATCTATTCCCAGAACTTCCAGCAGATCCCTCTGCTGATCGTGGTCTCGATCTGGTACCTCGTGATGACCACCGTGCTCTCCGTCGGCCAGTACTTCCTGGAGCGTCACTACGGCCGCGGTCGCATGCGGGATGAGCCGATGACGCTGTTCGAGCAGATTCGCTCCGGCTGGGCGGCGCGTCACGCCGACGCCGACGAGCTGCTCAGAGACGATCAGTCCGGCGGGGGCGGGCGCTGATGGCCGAGCCGGTGGTCAAGGTCGAGGGCGTGCACAAGTCCTTCGGTCGCCTCGAGGTTCTGAAGGGGATCTCGATGTCCGTCAACCAGGGTGACGTGCACGTCCTGATCGGCCCATCCGGGTCAGGGAAATCGACCCTGCTCCGCTGCATCAACCACCTCGAGAAGATCAACGCCGGCCGGATCTGGGTCGACGGCGACCTGATCGGCTACCGCCAGGTCGGCGACAAGCTCCACGAGCTGCGGGACTCCGAGATCGTCACCGCGCGGGCGAAGATCGGCATGGTCTTCCAGCACTTCAACCTCTTTCCTCATATGACCGCGGCGGAGAACGTGTCGCTTGCTCCGAGGATCGTGCTCGACCGCAAACCCCAAGAAACCCGCCGCCGGGCGACCGAACTGCTCGAGCGGGTCGGGCTCGCTGACAAGGTCGACGAGTATCCGGCCCGCCTGTCGGGCGGCCAGCAGCAGCGGGTTGCGATCGCGCGGGCCCTCGCGATGGATCCGAAGGTGATGCTCTTCGACGAGGTGACCAGCGCTCTCGACCCCGAGCTGGTCAAGGACGTTCTGGACGCGATGCGGGAGCTGGCGAGGCTCGGGATGACGATGATCGTCGTCACGCACGAGATGGGATTCGCGCGAGAGGTGGCGAACCAGGTCATCTTCATGGACGAGGGGGCCATCGTGGAACAAGGCCCACCCGAGCGGGTGATCAGTGATCCGAAGGAGGAGCGCACCAAGCGCTTCCTCGGCCTCGTCCTGGAGCACTGAGCCGATGCGGCGGCTCGCCGCGCTCGCCGGGCTCATCGTGGCGATCGCCGCCGGCATATTGGCGGGTTGCGGGGACGGTGGCGACGGTGACGATCAGGACGAGCTGACGGGCGATCCCTTCTACGGCGTGATCAGCGCCGAGCCGCTGCCCGGCGGCCCGATGCTGGCGCGGCTCGGCGACGCCGGCGTCGGCACCCTGCGGGTCAACCTCGCCTGGGCCTACGTCCAGTCGGGCCCGGACGCCCCAAACGACTGGAGCCACTACGACCCGGTGGTCGAGAACGCGGCGCGGGACGGCTTGCGCGTCCTGGCAACGGTCTACGGGTCACCGGCCTGGGCCGCGCCGTCGCCGGAGTACCCGCCGCTCGGCGACTCGCTGCCCGGCTTCGAGGCGTTCGTCAAGGCCGCGGTTGGCCGCTACGGGCCGGGAGGCAGCTTCTGGTCACAGCATCCGGACCTGCCCGAGCTGCCGGTCACCGACTGGCAGCTCTGGAACGAGCCCAACTTCCCGCTCTTCTGGAAACCGGCTCCCGACGCCGGCGACTATCTGACTCTCCTGCGCGCGTTCCACACGGCCGTCAAGGGCGTCGCTCCGAGCGCGAGCGTCCTGCTCGGCGGCCTCTTCCCCAGTCCGGCCGGCGGGATCCCGCTGGATCAGTTCCTCGGTGACCTATATCGGCGCGGCGGCCGCCGGGACTTCGACGCGGTGGGGATTCACCCCTACGCGGGCACCCCGGCCGAGGTGATCGAGCGGGTCGCCGAGGCCCGCGCGCTCATGCGGCGCTTCG
>JBKPLC010000077.1:0-17861 GCA_046731495.1 Actinomycetota bacterium
TCGCTTCGCTGCGGCGCACCCTCGCATGACCATCGCGACTGCAAGCTGACTCGCGTGTTGTGGGGGGAGGCGCGGCTAGCTTGCGCCTGCTCGTCCACATATGGCAGGAGTCGTCACCAACATCAATGCCCTCAACGGGCGCTCGCCTCGACGCGCCCGCCGAGCGGTCGTCATCTGCGCGGCTGCGCTCGTGTTCTGCCTGCTCGTGCTCGTCGGACGCTCGACGTCGCCCGCCGAGGCGATCGCCGCGAAGGCCGCCCAGGGCTGTGAGCAGCCCTACGGGCTGGCACCGAGCGGCTCGGCCGCACAGCGCTTCACCATGATGATCCGGATCAACACCGAGGGGAACGTCGACACCTACACGAAGCCCGAGGGCGGGATGGGCGGCCGGATCAGGCCGCAGGACATCTTCGTGCTCAACACCCGCTTCGCGGGCAGCGGGCAGTTCCCCGCGATGACCACTGACGTCGCCGCGGACCTCGCCGCCCAGCTGCGCGCTGTCTTCCCCTGCAACCGGATCATCGCCCTCAACGGGCTGAGCTACGACCCGAATGCGGCGGGATTCGCCTTCACCGGCATCGATGACCCCAATGTCTACGCACTGCTCACCGACTTCGAGGAGAGCGACTGGAATTCGGGCCGCGCCACCGACCTGGCGCGCCCGCCGTGGACGGACAAGTTCAAGGAGGCGCTGCCCCGGATCAAGGGCTGGAACTTCGGACTGATGTCCATGGTCGCCGCGAACGCGGTGGGCGCAACCAAGCGGACGGGCCTGGCGCCGCAGGACCTCAGCACCTGGAACTACGGTCAGATCGCCCAGGACCTGAACAAGAAGAACCTGCGCCTCGGCTCCCGCAAGCTCGGGCCGATGACGATCCAGAGCCAAGACGCCTGCCCCAATGGTGGTCCGGCCGGATTCGGCGCTCGCGCCAAGGCGCTGCGTCTCCAGTACACGTTCAAGTTCATCACCAAGAAGGTCAGGGTCAAGGGCCGCAAGAAGAAGGTGAAGAAGACCTTCCGCGAGCCGCTCAAGAAGAAGGCGAAGCCGATCCTGGAGAACCTCGCGATGGAGATCTCCTTCACCGACAGCCCGGAGGCGAGCGCCAGCCAGGCGATCCTGCGCACTTCAGCCGCGCTCGCCGCCGCCTGCGTTCGGCCGGCGATGAAGCAGGGGGTCGGCACCTTCTTCTTCTTCGCCTCCGACGATTCGATGAGACAGCTCTTCCAGCAGCCTCAGATCAACGCGCTGCGCCCGCCCACCACGACCGGGTCGGGCAACACCGGCGGCGTCGGCACCTGACCAATCGGGTTGCCGCTTACGCGGCACCCTCGGATCAGCCGGCTCGCACGACCACGGTCTTCGCGCGCAGGTCCGAGAGGGCCTCGGCAGCGTCGTCCCACGGGACCTTCTGGACGGTCATCGGGTCAGGATCGAACTTGCCGACGCGGATCAGCTCGAGGACCTCGGGCATGATCGTGCGGACGTGTGGGCGTCCCGTCACGAAGGTGACTCCCTGCGTGAACATGTCGAGCAGCGGCAGCGGCGTCGGCTCGAGATAGATCCCGATGCTGGTCGAGTACCCGTCCTGATCGGTCGAGCGCAGGACGCATGCGAGCCCCGCGGGATCCGCGCTGGCGTCGACGGTGATCGGGTAGAAGCCGACCCGGTGGGGGAACTCCTCGTCGAGGACGTTGGCGCCGAGCTTCGCCGCCAGCTCGCGGTCACGTTCGTTGCCGCCGACGACGTCGACCCGCTCGGCCCCCAGGGCGACGGCGATCGCGACCGAGTAGAGCGCGATCGATCCGGCGCCCATCGCGATCAGCACCGGTGAACCGGGTCGCTCAGAGAGCGGGGTTCCGACGCAGCGCCAGGCATCGGGGATGTTGTCGGAGAGGCTGGCGACGGCGGTCGGGCTGACCCCGTCCGGGATCGGGACGAGCATCGCGTCCGCGTAGGGAACCCTGACCGCGTCGCTGGCGAAGCCGCCGTAGTCGTCGCCGATCGGCAGACCGTAGGTCGAGAGCCGCGGCACCGATTCGCAGTTTCCGGTGCGCCCTTCGCGACAGGTGGCGCACTGGCCGCACGAGATCTGGAACGGCACGCTGACCAGGTCTCCAGGCTCGACCTCGCTCACCGAGTCCCCAACGTCGACTACTTCCGCGACGCACTCGTGTCCGAAGGGGAAGGACTGCGCCGGGAACCGGCCCTGCACGAACGCGACGTCGATGTCACAGGTGGCGAGCGCCACCGGCTGGACGATCGCCTCGCCATCGCCCTCCAGCGCCGGATCCGGCGCCTCCCGCCACTCGAGCCGTCCCTTCTCGACGAACTCGAGCTGTCTCACGCGGTGATCTCCTCCTTGCTGGTTGAGGTGGCCGCGACCTTCTTCGAGCCGGAGCCCTCCTGCTCGCGCTCGGCCTGGGCCGCCTCGCGGAGCTGCTGGAAGCGGACGATCTGCCCGCCGGCGCCCCAGTTCCCCTCGGGGACGTCCCGGATCAGCGTCCAGACCCGCCAGCTCGCCTCGGGATCCCAGCCGGTCGCCTCGAGCACGATCTTCGTCGTCTCCTCGACCAGGCCCGCCTTGCGCTTCTCGCTCAGCGCTCCCTCGGGAACGCTGATCTCGATGACCGCGTGCGGGTCGGCGACGCCGTCCGGCGTCTGCATCGATCCGGCGGGCAGGGCGTGGACGTGCGCCCAGGTGATCGAGCGGAAGAACTCGGTGTCCGGGGCGCCCTCCCAGCGCAGCAGTGCGGCTCCGAGGTCGCGGGCGAGCTCCTCCTGCGCCTCGCCGGACAGTGACTCCGCGGGAATGGTCAGTTCGAGCTTCGGCATGGGTCCTCCTCTTGCGCGCCTGGGTTCGGGAATTGGACGCAAGCGTATAGGGTTCTGATTCCGAACGCAGTCTCGCTATGCTGGCCGCGATGAGAGCTTCGGAGATCGCCGAACAGAGATGCTCGATCGCGCGCCCCGCCGCCCTCCTAGGCGACCGCTGGACGCTTGTGATCCTGCGGCAGGCATTCAACGGGATCAAGCGTTTCGAGGACTTCCAGGAGACCCTCGGAATCTCCCGGTCCCTACTCTCGGAGCGGCTGAACCGCCTGGTCGATGCGGGGATCCTGCGGCGCGAGCCGTACAAGGACTCGGTTCGCACTCGCGATCGCTACCGGCTCACCGAGATGGGCCTCGAGCTCTATCCGGTGCTGATGGCGCTCCGCCAGTGGGGTGACAAATATCTCGCGGCGGATGACTACCCGCCGGTCGACATCCGCCACCGCGACTGCGGCGGCGAGCCGACGCTCGAGCTGCGCTGCTCGAAATGCGGCGAAGAGGTCGGCGCGCGCGACGCCGAGGTCCGCTCCCCCGTCCCGGCGTAAGCCCGGCCTACCGGCAGGGCTCGCCGCGCAGCGACGGGCAGGGCGGCAGCGGGGTCGGCGCCGTGAGCCCGCGCACGAGTGGAAGGATCAGCCGCGAGGGATGCTTGTGCGAGAAGCCGACGGTGACCCGGGCGCGGCTCCGCGGGACCGTCTCGGCGAACGACCAGACCGGCTGATCACCGTTCGGAGCGGTGATCGTCACGCGGATCCGTGAACCGGCCCGGTAGACGTGGCCCTGGTAGTAGAGCGGGATGATCACCTTGGTGAAGCGGCCCTTGGGCAGCTTCGCCAGGTCCTCGCGGCGGAGGCTGAGCACCGGCTCGAGGAGCGTGCTCTTGCGAGGGTCCAGGCGGCGCCGGCTTGTCCGCAGCCAGCCGCTCTGCACGAAGGTCTCCCCCCCGTCAGGTCGCACCTCGGAAACGGTCGCCTGCAGATCGACGTCGGGAGCCGAGGCGCGGATCCAGGCATGAACGACGCCCGCTCCGACGATCCCGGCGTCACCCCGCAGGGGCGGCGTGGCGTAGGAGACCGCCGTCCGGGCGGGCGGTTCGCGCCAGTCGTAGCTCGGATGCGTGGTCCAGAGATCGCCGCCGCTCGTGTCCGTGCCGGCGAAGTCGGTCAGCGGCCGCGCCCCGGGATTCCACGCGAATGAGTCGCTGCCCCCGCTCCGGCCCTTCTTGGGCGGTTTGCCGGCGAGCGAATCACCGGCGCGGAAGAACCAGGAGCGAGGCCTGGTGCCCGGCACCGGGAGGCGGCTGAAGGAGCGCTCGAAGCCCGGGTACGGCATCCCGGGAGCTGATCCCGCGCCGTTGTCGAACAGAACGCGCACCTGAGGCTGCGCCTCGAACGCCCTGAGCGCCGCCTCGTAGCTGGGCTGGTCGCGGATCGGGTCCGGCGGCAGGGTCACACCGGGAACGCCCATGGCGGTCTGGTAGATCAGTGGCGCGGAGGCTGCCGCGCCAGGTGACAGCGAGGGTCTTCGCCCCGCGACGTAGAGCTCCAGGAAGTCGAACCAGCGGTTGAAGGTCTCGGGGTCGAGCGAATCGACGTGCAACCCGTTGGCGAAGGTGAACCACTTCCGCTTCGTCCCGGTGAAGCGGTCGGCGAGGTTGGCGCAGTGACCGCCGGTCTGCTCGTCCTCCCACTGACAGGCGAGGAAGGTCGGCACCCTGATCCGGCTGACGAAGGTCGCCGGCGAGAGCGGATTCGCCACCTTCGGCCGGTAGACGCGGTTGCGGTGGATCTTGTTGATCAGATCCGCCGCCGCGGTGTGCAGCACCTGGTTGGCCTTGCAGATCGCGTCGCCGTCCTGGATCCGCTTGTACGCCCAGGCCTGGCCCGAGGTAGGGGAGGCGGGCCTGGCGTCGTCGACCCTGTCCTGGGCCCACTGGACCGCGAAGCCGGTGTTGAGGATCCCGCCCGGGTAGAGCGTGGTGACGGTGTTGTCGATCACCGAGAGTGGGGTGATCGCCACCAGATGCGGCGGCGCGGTGGCGCCGACGAAGAGCTGGCTGATGCCGCCGTAGGAAACGCCAGCCATGCCGACCCGGCTGCCGAGGACCCACGGCTGGCGGGCGGTCGTCTCGACGACGTCGTAGCCGTCGAGGCTCTGCAGGCGCTCGAAGTAGTCGAAGGCCCCGCCGGAGCAGCCGGTACCGCGCATGTTGACGTCGACGACCGCGTAGCCGAGCAGGTTGAGGATCGGGGCGATGCCGCTCTGCGGCCCGGCCGGGTCGGCGTAGCCGTATCCGGAGTACTCGACGACGGTCGGATAGGGACCGGCGGAGGCCGGGCCGGGCAGGCGGACGTCGAGCGCCAGGCTGGTCCCATCCCGCGTGTTGACGTAGCCGTAGCCGCCCGCAGGCAGCGTCTGGTTGTAGATCGATGGGTCCTTCGGAGCCGCGCGATCCCTCATTACGCCGACCTTGACCGAGAGCGAGCCGTCCGCCGCCCGCACGCGGTAGCCCTTTCCAGCCGCGACGCGGCGGAAGACCACCCCGCCCAGCTCGCCGACGCGCTTGCGAGAGACGCGCTCCCCCCTGCGGAGCAGCGTCAGGCTGGTGCCGGGCTGTGCGCCGGTGACGTAGACCTGGTTGACGCTGCCGTGCACTGCCAGGCCGTTGGCGGCACCCGCTCCAGCCGGCGCCCAGAGTGCAGCCGCCGCGACCGCCATCACGGCAATGCAGACCGGCTTCCTGGCCTTCCGGCTCATCCCGTCGCCCTCTCCTTGGCTTCGGTCCCTGGTGGCCGCAGCCTATTCGGATTCGCGCCTAGCCGACGTGCATCGCTTCGTCGCCGGGCATGTCCTCCAGCGTGTTGCCGATCGGCGGGATCGGGTTCTCGCGCATGATCCGCGCCATGTGGAGCAGGTTGTGGGCGCACCAGGAGCTGGTCCGCTGCGTATACGGATGGTCGGGGCCGCCGGCGTCGAGGTATGACGGGCCGGGCCCGGCGTCACCCACCCAGTAGGTGTCCGCGTTGGGCGGCACCACGCAGCCGAGGTGGGTCATGTTGAAGAGGGTGGTCTCGGCGCTGGAGTGCGCGCCATCCTCGTTCCCTGTCACCACGACGCCCGCCACCTTGTTGTAAAGCGGGTACTGGCCAACGTCGTTGCGCTCGTTGTAGGTCCCGTCGAGGCGCTCGATCACCATCTGGCAGACCGAGGAACGGACGCCGAACCAGATCGACATCCCCATCAGCAGGATGTCCGCGGCCTTGATCCTCTCCAGGATCTGAGGCCACTCGTCGCCGTCGCCCTCGTCGGAGCTGACGCCGAACTTGATGTCGTAGTCGACCGGGCGCAGGATCTCGGTCTCCACGCCGTGCTCGGCGAGGATCCCGAGCACGCGGTTCATCAGCGCCTCGGTGTGCGATTGCTCCGGGCTCTTCTTCAGCGTGCAGTTGATGCCCAACGCCTTCAGGCCGGCGCCGGCATCGGCGCCGAGTGACTCGGCCATTCCTTCTCCTCTCACAAGACGGGTTGCTCCTCGGCTTCGCCTGCGGAGCACCCTGGCATTACACGAACCCCGCAACGTCCCGCGTGGCGGCGCAACGTTACGAAACCGCGCGGGCCGAGGTCCGCTGCTCGGTAGTGTGCGGCGCCATGTCCAGCTACGACCAGATCAAGGACCTGCCCCTGAAGATCGACTCCTACGAGCTCCAGGGACTCGAGTTCCAGCCGCCTGGGGCCGAGTTCGACCGCCACACGACGATCATTCACCTGAAGGGCGACGGCCACGAGGGCATCGGCGAGGACGTCGTCTATGACCCGCTCGACCACATCGCCTTCCAGGACGCGGGCCCGGTGCTGGATCTGGCCGGCGAGCACACGATCGGCACGTTCTCGGACCTGCTCGAAGGGCTCGATCTTTTCCCGAGCCCACCCGAACGGGAGGTCTCGGTCAACTACCGGCGCTGGGCGTTCGAGAGCGCCGCGCTCGACCTCGCGCTGCGCCAGGCGGGCAAGTCCCTGCATGAGGTCGTAGGCCGCGAGCCGAAGCCGGTGACGTTCGTCGTCTCGATGCGGCTCACACCGCCGGGCTCCGATGAGGTGTCGACGATCGAGCCGGTCCGCAAGCGGCTCGAGATCTACCCGACCCTGCGCTTCAAGCTGGACCCGACCAACGACTGGACGGACGAGCTGATCGAGCAGCTGGTCGAGACGGGCGCCGTCGACTCCCTCGACCTGAAGGGTCAGTACAAGGGCACACCGGTCGACGTCGACACCGACCCCGAGCTCTACCGCAAGCTGATCGAGGCATTCCCTAAGGCGTGGCTCGAGGACCCTGACGTGAGCGACGAGACCAAGCCGATCCTCGACCCGGTCGCCGATCGGGTGACCTGGGATGCGCCGATCCACTCGGTCGCCGACATCGAGGACCGCCCTTGGCGGCCGAAGATGGTGAACATCAAGCCCTCGCGCTTCGGGCCGCTGCACGAGCTCTTCGCCGGGTACGACTACTGCGAGGAGAACGGGATCGGCGCCTACGGCGGCGGGCAGTGGGAGCTCGGTCCTGGGCGCGGCCACATCCAGTACCTCGCCTCGCTCTTCCACCCGGACACCCCCAACGACGTGGCCCCCTCCGGCTACAACACCGCGGGCACAGAGCCGGGGCTGCCGGCCAGCCCTCTCCAGCCAGAGCCCACGGAGACGGGCTTTCGCTGGGGTGAATAGGGTTCACGCATGGCCGAGCAGAGCTTCACGGACGCCCTCAACGAGCAGATCTCGAACGAGTTCGCCGCCTCGCAGCAGTACATCGGCGCCGCGGTCTACTACGACGCCGAGACCCTGCCGCGGCTGGCGGCGTTCTTCTACCGCCAGGCGGTTGAGGAGCGCAACCACGCGATGATCATGATCCAGTACCTGCTCGACACGGACGAGGAGGTGCGGATCCCGGACATCAAGTCGCAGCAGACCCAGTACGACGACGTCGCCGGGCCGGTCCGGATGGCGCTCGAGCAGGAGAAGCGGGTCAGCGACGAGATCTACGCCCTCTTCCAACTGGCGCGCGACCAGGGCGACTTCCGCGCCGAGCAGTTCCTCACCTGGTTCGTCAAGGAGCAGGTCGAGGAGGTCTCATCGATGACGGACCTGCTCAACGTCTGCGAGCGCGCCCAGGACAGCCCGCTGCTGATCGAGGACTTCCTCGCCCGCGAGCAGATCGGCGACGAGGGCCAGGACCCCGCGATGCCGCCCGCCGCCGGCGGGGCTCTCTAGAAGCGGCCCGGCCTTCTTCGTGCGCCCTGCCGCCGCGCCGCGCGGGTGGCCAGCGTCTGGCGCAGCTCGAGGATCTCCCCCCGCATGTCGTTGATCGGCCGGCGGCTGTCCTCGAGGACGCGGGAGTGCAGCTCCGTCTCGCGGGCCGTGCCGTTTTCGGCGGTCACCTCCCAAACGGCCGCTCCGTCCCGGGCGGTGATCGTCTCGGAGAGCTCGCCGTCCTCGAACAGGGCTCCGGTCTGGTCCTCGAGTCCGAGGCCGGGCTCGAGCTCGCCCGCGGTGATCGCGCGCAGGAAGCGCCGGCGCCGGACCGGCTCGGTCAGGTAGTGGACGCAGGCGCTGCCGGGAAGCAGCCCCAGCCCGTCGGCCACCGCCGGTTCCCCCTGCGAGCTCGTGATCCCGCCCTCGAACCAGCACATCGCGCCGGCGCTCTGGCCGGCGATCAGGATCCCCTCCCGCCAGCACTCCCGCAGGATCTCGTCGAGGCCGTGCGCCCGCCAGATCGCGATCAGGTTGACCATGCTGCCTCCGCCCGCGTAGATCACATCCTGTCCCAGCAGCTCCTCGCGCAGGTCGACCGGGTTCTCGCCGAGCCGGAACAGCGAGATCACGTCCGGCAGGCAGTCACGCTCCGCGAACGCGCGCTTGAAGCGGGCAATCTGTTCCTCCGGATCGCCGCTCGCCGTCGGCAGGAGGCAGATCTTCGGTCTCGGTGAGTCGGCGAGCTCGACGATCAGGTCGCAGATCGCGTCGTTGCCGACCCGGCGGTCGAAGTCGTGGCCGCCAAGGGCGAGGATGCGACGGCTGACATTCACTACTGCAGCCTAGGCGGCGGCCTGGCGCACCATCACTAAACGGGTTGCGCCTCGGCTGTCGCCTGCGGCGCACCCTCGCATAACGGTCCCCGGCGCCTCCGCGCCCAGGTACCGCGTCGCCAGCCTCGTCTCGAGGATCTGGTTCCCTCTCCGCTCCAGCTTGTAGGCCCTGGCCTCGGGCCGGGAGGCGACCACCTCGACCAACTCGTCGCCGACGAAGCGCAGGGCAGCGCCGTCCTCGGCCGCGAAGCCCGCCGGCATCCCCTCGAGCAGGTGGCGATGGAACGCCGTGCGGCGATCGCCGTCGCAGTAGTGGACCGCGTTCGAGTGGCGCACGAAGCCGAGGGCCGGAACGCGGTTGACCTCGCCGTGGTAGCCGCTCACCGCCTCCGCGAACCAGCAGAGCGACCCGGCGCTCAGCCCACAGAGGATCACGCCCGCCTCGTAGGCCTCACGGAGCATCGAATCGATGCCGTGCGCGCGCCATACGCCGAGGAGGCTGATCAGGCTGCCGCCGCCGACGTAGATCAGGTCCTGCGCGAGCAGGTGCGAGCGGATGTCGGAGACGCCGCGCTCGCGCCGGAACAGGCTGACGTGGGACGGGCGAGCCCGGTCGCGGAAGGCGTTGTAGAAGCGGACGATGTAGTGGTCGGCGTCGCCGCTCGCGGTTGGCAGGAAGCAGATCCGGGGATTCGCGGTCCCGGTGAGGCCGAGCACGTAGTCGTCGAGCAGGGGGTTCCCGGACTCCTGTGAGAAGCCGCCGCCGCCGAACGCAACAACCTGTCTCATCGCCTGCATGCAGGGGAATTGTCGGCTCCGGCCTGGCTCCGATGCTTGGACCGATGTCGAAAGATCGCCGGGTACGCGTCGACCGGCTGTCGAAATCCCTGCCTAGACGTGCCTGGCGGTGGCCTTATGTCGGCGCCGAACCACCGGCTCGGGCCCGCGCTGCGCCGCGAAGACCGCGACCAGCACGAGCGGGGCGAACCAGACGGCGTATGGATAGAACCAATGATTCGCGGTCACCTGGACGGCGATCAGGAGCGCCGCCGCCAGGGCCGCGACCTGCACCGTCGAGCGGCGCCTGGGGACGAAGAAGAACAACGCAGCCAGGGCCACGGCGAGGACCTTGCTGAGCGTCTGCAGGGCGTGCAGGGAGGGCGCCTGCCCCCAGACGCTGAACGGCGAGCCCCGAGAGGCCTGGTAGCCGAGCGAGCGGTCATAGAGCTCCCGGAAGCCGCCGTCGGGAAGCAGCGGAATCGTCACCACGGCGGCGGTGAGCAGGAAGGCGAGGGCGAAGACGATCAAGGTCCGGGGGCGGCGCTCGCCGTGACCGGCCGCCAGCAGGGGCGCAAGAACCAGGGGTCCGAACTTGGTCAGTCCCGCCAGCGCCGAGAGCGCGCCCCGACCGGGCGGGGAGGCGAGGACCAGCAGGCAGCAGACGACCAGGAAGGCGACCAGCGAGTCGTTGAAGCTCGAGCCGAGCGTGTACATCGTGAACGGGTAGGCGAGCCAGGCGAAGGCCAGGGCAACGCCGAGCGTCGCGCCTTCCGGACCCGGCCTGATCCGCCGGCCGAGGGCGAACAGCGCCAGCGCCGTGAGCAGCTCAAAGCCGAGAGCGGCGGCTCGCGCCGCGGAGACGTCGTCCCAGTGCCCGCTCCAGGGAAGCACCGCCTCGAAGGGGACGTAGGCGAGGTAGTTGACCGGCCCGTATACGTCGCCGCGCACATCCGAGCTCGGCGGAAGGCCCTGCGAGAAGTCCGGCCCGTACAGGTCCTCGCCATGGGTGATCCGATCGGCGCCGATCACTCCGGCGAGCCCGACGTCGATCACCTTGCCCTCTGTCGCGATGTAGGCGGTGTGGAAGGCGGCCAGCGCGACGATCCCGGCGACCAGCCAGCCCCGCGGGACCACGGGCAGCAGGGGCTCGCGGTTCTCGCTCGGCCTGAAGCCGGCGATCAGCATGCGGATGAAGACGTAGGCGAGCATCGGATAGATGAGCCCGACCGACCAGCCGGTCTCCGCCTTGTTGAAGAAGAAGAGCGAGATGCTGAAGCCCAGCAGCGCCAGCAGGTCGAGGTGAATCAGGCGCAGCGGCCGCCGCGGGTCGACGAAGGGCGCCAGGAAGAGCACGCAGAGCGGCAGCCAGATCCACCACTTGTTCACCTTCCCCGCGACCGCGCCCTCGTAGCCCCGCGCCAGCTTGGTGTCGACCTGCGTCCCGGTCCAGTCCTCCACGACGTCGCCGCTGGCGTCGTCGACGACGACTTGGGCGATGTCGTTACCCGGGGTCTCGAAGAAATCCAGCTGCCACTGTCTCTCACCGTCGCTTCCGAGTCGGGTTCGGACCCGCACCCGGTAGGCGTGTGAGTCGAGCGTGCCGCCGACCGCCTCGGTCGCGATCGCCGTCACGGCCTCGGAGTTCAGGCGGAACCCGGCCGGAGCCTGATCGCCCGGCGGCGGCACCGTGAGCTGGTAGGTGCGGCCTCCGTCGAACGGGGGCTGATCGGCCGGGTCGGCGGGCAGGTCGACCGGAGCCGATGGCTGGGCGCCGTACGCGGAGCCGTGGGCGGCGGAGGCGAGGCCCAGGGGCGAGAGTACGAGGAGCGCGGCCAATAACGGCCAGATCCGCCGAGATCGCATTCGCAATGGCTATCGAATACAGCTGAGTTAAGCGGCGGCGGACTGCGCCGCGATCGCCGGGCGGCATCTCGCGAACTCCCACGGAGGCGGCATGTTGCGACGGAGCATCGTGAACGCGATGCCACCGACCATGAGCGGCAGCCAGAAGAGGATCACGTGGTACGCGAACACCGCTGCCGCGGTGCCCGCCGCGGAGGTTCCGTAGGCGACCAGGGCTCCCACGAGCCCGAGATCGACACCGCCAACTCCGCCGGGGATCGGCAGCAGGCCCCCGAGCTGTCCGATCAGGTAACCCAGCAGGATCACGGTGATCGGGGGCGACATGTCGAAGGCGTGGAAGGTCGCCCAGAGCACGGCGTTGTCGAAGAACCAGTAGCCGAAGGAGCCGGCGAGTACTCGGCGATCCCCCCGGCGCAGGATCTTCCGGGCCTCGCCGATTCCGTCGATCACGGCCCTGCGGGTTGCGGCAAGGCCCCGCCGGGCGCGAGATGCCTCCGGATGAGCCCCCTCTCCCGGCCCCAGCTTGGGCAGAACGGCCACCGTGACGATCGCGAGCGTCGCCATCGCCGCGGGGAACGCAGTGAGCCAGAGCGAGAGATCCGGCCCGACCAACCCCACCGCGAGCGCCGTCCCGATCAGGGCGACCGCCACGAAGTTGACCCCGCTCTTGATCAGGAAGAACGCGACGGAGCGGCGGGCGATCCGCTCACCCCCCATGCCGCCGCGATGGAGGACCCAGGCGCCCAGTGCCAGCGCGCCGGCCCCGCTGGCCGGAACGAGCGAGCCCATGGCCAGCTCCGAGCCTCCGATCTCCCAGCTGCGCCGCCAGGTCAGCCCGGTACAGAAGATCGGCCCGAACATAACGATGTACGAGGCGAAGGAGAGACCCTCGAACGCCGCCGCGATCAGCAGCCAGGCCGGCTTCGCCTCCGCCAGCCGGTCGCGCACCTCGCCGAGGCCCGGTGCGAAGATGACGACGGCCAGGAGCAGTCCGAGCGCGAGCAGGGCCTGCGCCGCGCGGTGACGCAGGCTTTTGGGCTGGAACTCGCTCGGCAGCTCCTCCGGCGTGGCTACCGCTTCCAGGATCTCGACTTTGCTTTCGATCCCTTAAGCATCTCGAAGACAGTCCATGGGAGGATCTGAGGATCGCCATTACGCGGGACATGCACGAAAAAACGGTCGTCGAGGATCGCACTGCGGGGTTGCTGGCGGACGCCGCTGAGTTCTTCGAGGCCTATCTCTGGGAGGTGGAGAGCAGCGAGGCAGGCCGTAAGACCCTCTCCGGCCACGGTCTCGCGGAGGACGTGATCCGCGACTTCGGCGTCGGCTACGCGCCCGTCGGCCCCGACGAGCTGATGGAGCACATGCGCGAGCTCGGGTACTCAACCGAGGAGCTGGTGACCGCCGGGCTGGTCCACCTCTCGGTCCGAGGGCGTGCCCACGCCCACTTCCGTTCGCGGCTGATGTTCCCGGTCAAGGACGCCGAGGGGCGCATCCTGGGGTTCGCTGCCCTCGGCACGCACGTCGGGCCCTCCTGGGCGCTCTGGGTGACATCGTCCGACACCGGGCTCTACAGGCGATCCGAGGCTGTCTACGGGCTTGACCTCGCAGCGGAGCAGATAGCCGCAACGGGCACCGCGGTCGTGTGCCGGGACTGCATCGAGGTCCTGCGCGCGCACCAGGAAGGTGAGACAAATGCCGTCACGGTCCACAGCGGCGCAATCACGCGGGACCAGCTGGAGGCACTCGCGGCGGGAGTTCCGGGCGGCGCCGAAGGCCTGACGCTCGAACTGCCGTCGGGGATGGAGGTCGAGGTGGAGCCCGAGCCCCCGACCTCTCAACCTGCAGAGGGGCGGCCGATCACTGTGCGGCCGAGCGCGAAGCCGCCCTCGCACCTGGGGCTGAAGAGAACCCTGCTCGTGATCGCGACGGCGATACTCGCGATCAACGCCTGGACCGGGGCGCCCCTCTTCGCGGTCTGGGTCGGCTCCCAGGCTCAGGGTGGGAGGGTGCTCAGCACGCGCGGCGTCCTCACGGTCCTCGTGGTCCTCTCGATCCTGGTCTTCTTCATCGGCTGGGCCCTCACCTGGCTGAGCGCCAAGTACGACGAGCTCAGCGGCCGCCCGCGCCTCGCCGGTCTCACCTCACCCTGGCACCGCGCCAAGCGCGGCGACCGCGTGCAGGACATCCGCAGCCGCTACGGGATCAGCGCGCCCGAAAAGGCGGTCGCGGCCTGCGTGATCGCCGGCGTGCTCGCCTTCGAGCTCTGGTTCTTCCTGTTCGCCGGGTCGGCGCTGCCTCACCCCTAGTGGTCGCGGCAGCTTCGTCTAACGGGAGCGACGGGACTCGAACCCGCGGCCTCCGGCGTGACAGGCCGGCGCTCTAACCAACTGAGCTACGCCCCCGAGGGCGGGCGACGGCTCGGCGCCGTCGCGTTCTACGCAGGCTAGCCGCTCAGCTCGGAAACGTTCGTCGCGACGGGGCCCTTCGGGCCCTCCTCGGACTCGTAGCTGACGCGGGCGCCGTCGTTCAGCGATCGGTAGCCGTCTCCACTGATGCTCGAGAAGTGCACGAAGAGGTCCTTGCCGCCGTCATCAGGCGTGATGAACCCGTACCCCTTCTCGTTGCTGAACCACTTGACGGTGCCTTCTGCCATTGATGCCTCCGCTCCTCGGTTCTCGGGGATCGCCCCCCATTTGCTGGCGCGGGAACCTAGCGAACCCGCCAGCGGGATGCCGCCCGGAAGCGACTAGGGTGGCCGCAATGCGGCTGGTCACCTATCGAGACGATGCCGATGGCCGCGCGGGCGTGCTCACCGCGGCCGGTGTGATCGACGCGGGCGCCCTCCTGGGCGTCGAGTGGCTCAGCGTCCGGGAGCTGATCGAGAACCAGCGAATTGCTGCTCTGGCCGAGGCGCTCGAGGAGTCAGACGCGGAACCCGTCGAGGACGCGCAGCTGCTCCCGCCGCTGCCGGATCCCGACAAGCTGATCTGCATCGGGCTGAATTACCGATCGCACGCGGCCGAGGCCGGCATCGACCCGCCGGAGCAGCCGACCTTCTTCGCCAAGTTCCGGAACGCTCTCGCGCCGCCGAACGCAACCGTCCCGCTGCCGGCGGCGAGTGAGAAGGTCGACTACGAGGCGGAGGTCGCCTTCGTCGTCGGCCGGCGCTGCAATCAGGTGAGCTCGGACGAGGCCGTCGAGGCGATCGCGGGGTACACGCTGCTCAACGACCTCTCGGCGCGCGACCTGCAGTTCGCCACGCCACAGTGGATGCCGGGCAAGGTCTTCGACGGCTCGGCGCCCTGCGGTCCCGCGATCGTCACTCCCGATGAGGCTGGCGCGCCGGATGCGATCTCGTTCGCCCTCGATCTCAACGGTGAGCGGATGCAGGAGGCCTCGACCTCGGATCTGATCTTCTCCATCCCCGAGCTCCTGGCCCGGCTCTCGCGCTGGATGACCCTCGAACCCGGCGACCTCGTCTCGACCGGGACCCCGTCGGGTGTGGGAAGCGTCCGCCAGCCGCGCGTCTGGCTCAAGACGGGCGACGAGATCGTGATCAGCTCGCCGACACTGGGCGAGCTGCGAACGACCATCGCCTAGGCATGCGCGAAGACCCGATCATCTCAGGCGCCTGGATCAAGGCCGCGCTCGTCCTGCTGGTCGCCGGCGCGCTCGGAGTGGGGGCCTACCTCCTCGCCTCGGACACCGACATCAATCTCCCCGACATCGACCTGGACACGAGCAGCACCACGACGAGCCTCGAGGACACCACGCTCCAGGAGACGACGATCGGCCGGTCAGAGCCGACGACGACCGCGCCGCCGACCTCGGTTCCCGGGACGTCGAATCCTCCCTCGATCCAGGAGCTTCAGCAGCTCAACCGCTGCATCGAGTCGGCGCAGGCCGACATCGACCGAGTCACCGCCTGCTTCGACAAATTCACCCGCTAGGAGGAGGCGCGTTCCTCGACCAGCTTCTCGATGCGGGAGTAGACGTCCGGAGCGTCCTTCTTCAGCCGCTTCACCTCGAAGTGGCCCAGGGAGATCAACCTCAGCCTGGTCTTGGCGGTGACGGTCGCGCTCCGCATCTGGTCGTCGAGCATCCCCGCCTCGCCGAAGATGTCGCCCTGGCCGAGGTCGGCAATGTGCTCGCCGTCCCGGGTGACCTCGGCGGTGCCGTCCTCGATCGCGAACAGCTCGCGCGAGAAGCCGCCCTCCTCGATCACCGTCTCGCCCTCGGGGATCTCCTTCGACTGCGCGAAGATCGCCACCCGCTTCAGCTCCTCGTCCGAGGCATCCGAGAAGAGCGGGATTCGCTTGAGCTGGGTCGCGTCCAAAGTCATCTCCTCCCTATTCGTTCGTTCCCCATCGAGCGTCAACGTACCCGAAAGACGCTCGGATAGAGTGCCCCGGTCCACGCACTCTACGAAGGGGAGAGGAGAGGCCAGATGGGATTGATGGACAACATCAAGAAGGCCCAGGAAGCGGCTCAGCAGGCGATGCAGCAGGGCGGGGCCGGCAACATGAGCCCATCGGCGGGCGACGTCGAGTACGCCAACCTGGCGATGAAGCTCAACCAGAGCGGCCTGCCGGGGGTCGCGACGATCAACTCGATCACGGAGTCCGGCGAGGGGTCCGATCCCGTCAACAAGGCTTACGACATCGCGGTCAGCGTCGAGCTCGAGAACGGTCAGAGCTACGACACCACGATCCATCAGTACCTGACGCAGGATGCGGTCAACGCCTATCAGCCCGGCGGCCGTTTCCAGATCAAGGCCGACCCGGACGACACCAGCAAGGTGATGATCTACGGGCAGGCATAGCTCGTCTCCAGGGCTGTAGCCAGGCAGCCCATCTGCCGATACAGAGGGGGCGTTCGTATGCCCCTGCTCGGATCCGTACAGGCGTTCTTCTTCGACTGGTACCCGGTCTTCGGGGTGGCGTTCTCCGCCGGCATCCTGGCCGTCTTCGTCGTCCTGCTGCGAAACACGATGGGGACGACCCGGCCGGAGACCGTCAAGGCGAGCAAGACGGCCCCGGTCCTCTGGGAGGATGTGCAGGGCGTCGACGCGGCGAAGGAGGAGCTGATCGACGTCGCCGAGTGGCTCAAGGACCCGAAGCGCTTCGAGATCCTGGGAGCGCGGGCACCGCGAGGCGTTCTGCTCTACGGGCCGCCGGGGACGGGCAAGACGATGCTCGCCCGGGCGGTGGCCGCGCATGCCGGGGTCGACTTCTTCGCGGCCTCGGGCTCGAGCTTCGTCGAGATGTTCGTCGGCCGCGGCGCCGCGCGGATTCGCCGCCTCTTCAAGGAGGCGCGCCGGTCCGGGCGGGCGGTCGTCTTCATCGACGAGCTGGACGCGGTGGGCGGTCACCGCGGGTCCGGCGCGGGTGACGGCGGCACCTCCGAGCGCGAGCAGGCCCTTAACCAGCTGCTCGTCGAGCTAGACGGCTTCGAGCGGGACCCCGGCACGGTGATCGTGCTCGCGGCTTCGAACCAGATCGACAAGCTCGACAAGGCGCTCCTCCGCCCCGGCCGCTTCGACCGCCAGGTGCTGGTCGGCCCGCCCGACCGCGACGGGCGCGAGGCGATCCTCCGCTCGCACGCTCGCGGCAAGACCCTCGCCGACACCGTCGACCTGGTGGACGTCGCCCGCAAGACCACCGGGATGACGGGCGCCCAGCTCGCCAACGCCCTCAACGAGGCCGCGATCATCGCCGGCCGCGCGGGGCGGGCCTCGATCACCCGCGACGATCTCGACGAGGCCATGCTCCGCCAGGCGGTCGGGTCCCAGCAGTCGACCAGGCTGACCGAGGAGGAGCGCCGGATCGTCGCCTACCACGAGGCGGGGCACGCGCTCTGCCACCGTCTGGTCGGCCTGGATCCGCCGGAGATCCTCAGCATCGTCCCGCGCGGGCCGGCGCTCGGCTTCGTCGCGAAGTCAACCAGCGAGGATCGCTATCTGCGCTCGCGCAAGCAGCTGATGGACGAGATCGTCTGCCTGCTGGGCGGCCGAGCCGCCGAGGAGGAGGTCTTCGACGAGGGCTACTCGGGGGCCGCCGACGACCTCGCTCGCGTGCAGAAGATCTGCGTGCAGATGGTCACCGAGTTCGGGATGACGCTCTCCCACGGCCCGCCCGACAGCGCCCCGCTGGCGCAGCCGACGAGCGACTACGCCCTCTCCGATCGAACGCGCCGGGACGTCGACGAGAACGCGCAGGAGCTCGCCCACATGGCGTACGCGCGCGCTCGCCAGCTCATGCACGTGAACCGCGAATGTCTCGACGACCTCGCCGCCAACGCCCTGGAGC
>JBKPLC010000078.1:0-9090 GCA_046731495.1 Actinomycetota bacterium
CGGGCGGTAGAGCCAGTAGGTGACCCGCACCGAGCTGGCGGCCCTACGCAGGTCCTCGACCGAGGTGAACTCCGTCACGCGACGACCGGAAGCGGTCAGGTCGCGCTCGGAACCGGGCACGGCGCAGCTCGCACGGCGGCAGTAGCGGAAGTCGACCGGGAGCTCATCGGATCGGATCGCCGGGGTGGGCGCCAGGCCCCGCACCAGTTTTCCTAGAGGGAAGCCGTAGGCGAGGATGAGCGGGTTGCGCCCGCACGGCACCGGATAGCGCCCGCTGCAGGCGATCCGGCGCGCCAACATCTCGCCCAGCTCGCGCTCTCCTCTCGTCGGCGGCGCGGCCACCAGCGCCGCAACCCCGGCGACGATGAGCAGGCCCACCGTCCCCGCCAGCGCGAGGTACTCGACCGAGGCGGCTCCGCGGCTGCAGGCGCGCACCCGCACACGTTCGCCGCGAACACGCTGCGGCTTCCGCGACGTCCGTGTCGGATCTGAGCCGGATCAGCCCCGGGTCTATGATCGGGTCATGGAAGGTTTCGGCGGACTCTTCGGCGATCCGGAAGAGATGCGCAGGCGGATGGAGGAGCTCCAGGAGCAGATGGCCGGAGCCCAGAAGGTCGCCTGGGCGGATAACGCGATCAAGCTCGCGGTGGAGATGACGGTCGCCGCGATCAGCAGCCTGGAGCTGAGCGGCTCGAGCGACGAGCAGGCCGTCCAGGTCCGGGACGCGATCAGGATCGTCTTCCCCGAGGCCGTGACCCTGGTGAGGGAGGCCAGGGAGGGCCTGCAGGACTGATGCGGGCCACTCCAGTCTGAGCCGGTGGGCCTCCCCGAGCCCTCGGTCAGCAGCACCGCGCTGGTCACCGGCGCGTCATCCGGCATCGGCACGGCGATGGCGAATGAGCTCGCCTCACGCGGCTACGCGATCACCCTGGTCGCTCGGCGGGAGGAGCGCCTCCGCAGTCTCGCCACCGAGCTGACCTCGGAGCATGGGGTGAACGCCGAGGTGATCGCCTGCGATCTCGGTGACGCCGGCGCCCGCGACCGCTTCATGGACGAGCTCCGGACCCGTGAGCGCTTCGTCGAGGTCCTGGTCAACAACGCCGGGTTCGGCCATCAGGCCGATTTCGCGACCAGCCCCCGCGAGCGGATGGTGGAGATGGTGCGCGTGAACGTCGAGGCGGTCGTCGACTTGACCAGCCGATTCCTCGGCCCGATGGCCGAGCGCGGTCGCGGCAGCGTCATCAACATCGCCTCGATCGGCGCCTTCCAGCCGCTGCCCGGCTCCGCCGTCTACGGGGCGAGCAAGGCCTTCGTCCTCTCCTTCAGCGAGGCGATCCGGACCGAGCTGCGCGGCTCGGGCGTGGGCGTGACCGCGGTCTGCCCGGGGCCGGTGCGCACCGAGTTCACCGAGGCGGCGGGCATTCCCGGCGTCGAGGACCGCACTCCCGGGATCGTCTGGATGTCCCCCGAAGACATCGCGCGCCACGCGGTCGATGGGGCCGCCCAGGACAAGCGCGTCGTCGTCCCCGGCATGCTCAACCGCGCCAGCGCCCTCGCCGGCCAGCACAGCCCCCGGGCGGTCGCCCTGCCGTTGATCGGCCGGATCTGGCGCAACCTCTGACGGGTCGAGATGCCGAGGCTCGAGGCTCGCGGCGTCGAGATCGCCTGGAGCGAGCGCGGCGAGGGGGCGCCGGTCCTGCTGATCCACGAGACCGCGACCAGCTCCGAGGTCTGGTCTCCGGTCGCCGAAGCGATCGGGGAGAGCGCGCGAGCGATCGGCTATGACCGACGCGGCTGGGGCGAATCAAGCGCTCCCGAGGACTATCGCCGCACGACGGTCGAGGAGCAGAGCGAGGACGCCGCGGCGCTGCTCGAGGCGATCGATGCCCCCGCCGCCGTTCTCTGCGGCGCCGGCCTCGGTGCGGTGATCGCGCTCGATCTGCTGCTTCGCCGCCCGGAGCTGGTCGCCGGCACAGTCCTGATCGAGCCGCCTCTGCTCCAGCTCCTTCCCGCAGCGACCGAGAGCCTCTCCGCCGACCGTCGCTCCCTGGAGGCGGCCGCCGGGGAGGGCCGCGAGGCGATCGTCGAGCTCTGCCTCTCCGGCACCCTCGGCGCGATCGCGGCCGGTGCCGCCCGGTTGCCCGAGCCTCTTACCCAGCCAGCCCGCGAGCGCCCGGCCAGCCTGATCGCGGAGCTGGGGGCGGTACCCGCCTGGGCCACGCCGATGCCGCGCCTCGCCGGCGCCGAGCGCCCTTCGGCGATTCTGACGGCGCCGCCCACGCCGGCGCTGCTGCGCGACGCCGCCGCAGCGCTCGAGGAGCGTCTCGCCGGCGCCACTGCGCGGGAGGTAGACGCGGGGGATCTGCCGCCGCACCTCGGCGCGCCGGCGGAGGTCGCGTCCGCCGCTCTGGAGCTCAGCTCGTAGACGGGAGCCGCTCGGCCTCGAGCTCGATCACGCCGCCGCGGCGCGCGATCATCGCTCCTCCCTCCAGGACGACGGCGATGATCGCGGTGGGGATCGCGGCCAGGACCGTCACCACCGCATCGGTCCAAAACGCGGCCCGGCTCCGGCCGGTGCCGGGCCGCAGCCGCCCGGAGGCCGCCTGGGAGGCGAAGTCGCGGTGGAAGGTGAGCAGGTTGAGCAGCGTCTGCCACATCGACGCCATCCCCGGCCCGGTCAGGTATCGCACGCGGCGCACCTCGAGCCCGCGGCGGGCGAGGAGCAGGCGCGCCGCCCGTGGAGTTGGCTTGAGACCATGGCCGCCGGGGCGCAACGCCGCCCAGTTCTCAGCGCCGAGCCAGGCCTGCAGGCTGGCGGCGTTTTCGGCGCGGATCGCGATTCGGTCCCCGCTGCGAGGGCGCGCGCCAGCGCGACCCGTTTCATGTTGATCGGAGACAAGGGCGTCGGTCGCCTGCTCCGGCGCCGGGACGGAATCGCGGGCGACGACCAGTCCGCAGTTCTCGCAGCGGTCGATCAGCTGGTCCTCGAGGACGCCATAGCCCTGTGTCTCGACCCAGACGAAGAGCGGCTCGCCGCACGCCGGGCAGGGCGCGGTGCCCGGTCCGGCCCCCCGATCGAGGCTGACCGCCCGGCGGCGCCGGTTTGCCAATCCGATCGGCATCGCTCAGGCCTCTACCGGGACGCGCCGTTCGGACTCGTCGACCTGCCAGCCGAGCTCGAAGCGCTCGAGTCCGGCCAGGAACTCCCTCGGGTCGAAGGCCTGGGAGGGAGCCAGTGCCCCGCGGCGTGAGAAGCCGCTCCGGGCGACCTCACGGGCGCCGCGGGCGATCAGGGCGGCGGTGATGCCGTAGGGATCCCGCCCGTGGAGGGTGCCGCGCCGGACCTCCTTGCCGCGGGTCACGTCGCAGATGATCGTGTAGCGGCTCGCGACCCGCTGCTGCTCGGTCGGGCCCTCGGGCATCCGCGCGACGGCGGCACGGATCGCCCGCTTGAGCGGGGTGCGAAGAGCGAGGCCGGTCGGCCTGGCGAGCAGCTGCATGAGTCCCGCGAGCTTCGCGCTCGGAGCGAAGGTCGAGGCGGTGAGCAGCGTCCGAACCCTCCGCGTGGCGATGTGCCGGGGGACCGTGATCTGCTCGCCTGCCGGGTACCGCAGCATCCGCTGGCGGCCGATCGGCTGCGGGAAGTCAAAGCTCGCCGCGCCCAGCGGCTTCTCGGCCGGCAGCCATTGCAGCTTGCGCCATTCGACGGACTGGCCGCTCAGGATCTCGAGGGTGGTCTGCGTCGTTCCGCGCGTGGGCTCGAAGTCGAACCAGCCGTAGGCGATGGTGACGTCGTCGACCTCACCCATGCCCTCGGCCGTGAGCGAGGCGAGCATGTCGCCCGGGACGTAGTCGAAGCCCATCGCCGGGATCACCGCAATCCCGGCGTCGGCCGCGCCGGGCCCGTAGCGCTCGAAGGCGATCTTCATCCAGGGCTGCTCACCGCTCGTGTCGAGGTAGTGGGTCGAGGTCTCGACCGCGGCCCGGAGGACCGGCTCGCCGATCAGGACGAACGGACCGGCGCAATTGATCACCGCGGAGCAGTCGGAGAGCAGATCTCGCAGGGATGAGGGCTGGTCGATGCGGGCGGTGACGTAGGGCGCCTCGAGTCCCAGGTCGGCCCGGAGCGCCTCGAGCCTCTCCGCGTTTCGGCCGGAGATGACGAAGTCGACGCCCGCCTCGGCGAGCTCGGCCGCCACCAGACGCCCGGTATAGCCGGTGGCGCCGTAGAGGGCGATCGGCCCGGTCTGCCGGGAGATCAGCGGCATCGCGGCCAAGATACAGTCCTCCCGCCGCAGGACCCTCGGCCGCCAGCGATATGTCAAAGAAGGAGATCCTCGACTTCCAAGCCCGCTGGATGAGGCCCGCCGGGGTCGCCGCGATCCTCGCCGCGGCGCTGTTGGTCGCCTCGTTCATCGCCGGCAGCGTCGGCTCCGCCGACGACAACGCCGAGCAGCTCCAGCTCTACCAGGAGCACTCCGGGCGGCTCCTGGTCTCCAGCGTGCTCTCGGGCCTCGGCCTCCTGCTGTTCGCCATCCCCCTCTACTTCCTGTTCCGCTCGGCGCGTGCACGCGCGGACCGAGTGCGCTCCTTCGGCGGGCCGCTGCTCGTGGTGGGTGCCGTGCTGGTCTGTGTCCAGGGGATCGTCTTCTCGCTGGGGTTCAAGGACGCATCCGATGCGTACGTCGCCGGGGTGGGTGCCGTGGAGGCGAAGGCGCGGCAGCAGCCCACCACCAGCAGCACCACCACGACAACCAAGCAGACGACAACCTCGAGCGCGACCACCACTGGAACGACGACCCAGCCGAAGACGACGGAGCAGCGGGTCACGGATGCGAGGGACAACTACGCGGAGGACACGATCAACGACCAGAGCAAGGTCCAGACCGGACGGATCATCGGCCTGTTCGGCTCCCTGGCGCTGATCATCGGGGCGATCTACACGCTGATCTGGTCGATGCGAGTGGGCCTGCTGACCCGGTTCATGGGGACCCTGGGGATCGTCTTCATCGCCGCACTGCTGTTGATTCCCTCGCTGGGACCAATCGGCCTCGTCCTCTGGTTCGCCGTGCTCGGCCTGATGCTCGGCGGCTGGTGGATCCGGCCGCTCCCGCCTGCTTGGGCCGCGGGCGAGGCGATCCCCTGGCTGCGGCGGGGCGAGGGGCCCGCGCCTCCGCCGGGTGGCCCACCCGGGACCGTCGAGGGGAGCGGGCGCGAGGTCTCGGAGCAGCCTCTGCCGGAGAACGGCGCCCCCGCTCCGCCGCAGGACGAGACTCCGGGTCAGCGCCGCAAGAAGCGCAAGCGCCGCAAGTAGGTCAGGACTTGGTTGGGGGAGGCGCGGCCATCAGCTCGACCCGGTGGCCGCCGGGGGCGATCGCGAAGGCCCGGTCGGCGCCCCAGAGCTGACGGCTGTCCTCCACCTGGAAGCCGGCGCTCCGCAGCCGGTCCTTGGCCTGGGCATGGTCGGGCGCCACCACCGCGGCATGCCCGAGGACCGGCGCGGTGTGCCCCTCGGTCAGGATCAGATGGATCTGGGTGCCCTCGCGCTCCAGCCAGCGCACGGCGTCGCCCAGCGGCTCGGGCGATTCCACCTCCTCGAAGCCGAGCAGGCTCCAGAACTCGATCGAGCGGTCCGCCTCCTCCGGCGGGACCTCGATTGAGACGTGCTGGAGCACGGCGCCAGGATGTCAGACGAGCGGCCCTAGAAGAGGGTGAGCTGCCGCCCGCGACCGCCACGGCGGTGCAAGATCCCGACGAGAAGGCCGGAGCTCAGCATCGCCAAGCCAACCAGCGCCAGGGCGCCGGCGGCCAGCCCGGTCATCGGCAGCGTGTTCGCATCGCCCGCTGCGTCGGGAGAGGCGACGGCCGCCGACTCCGACTGCGATGAGCCGCTCGACCCGGCGCTGCCGCCGCTCCCGCCGGAGCTCGAGCTCAACACGCGGACGGTGCCCTGCATGGTCGGGTGGATCGTGCAGATGTAGCTGAAGGTCCCCGCCTGCGTGAAGCGGTGCGAGGCGCTCTGCCCCTTGTTGATGTCAGGGGTGCTGAAGCTGCCGTCGTCGGCCGTGGCGTTATGCGGCGCGTCGTCCTTGTTGGACCACGTGACCGTGTCGCCGACGTTGACCGTGACCGAACTCGGGGAGAAGGCGAAGTTCACCATCGAGACGCTCGCCGAAGAGGACTTCATCGCCTTTGGCGCTGACGACTCCGACGCGACGGCCGAGGGGGCGGCGCCGGGAACTCCTCCCGAGGCGGCCGGTTCGCTGTCTGAGGGCTTCGACGGCGTCCGCCGAGTGGAGTCCCGCGACGTCCCCTCCGGCGGCGCGGCGGGGGTTGTCGTCACCGGTGCCGGGTCGGTCGTCGTCGGTGTGGTGGTCGTGGTGCTGGTCGTGGTGTCGGCGTCCTGCGCCGCCGAGATCGCCGGCACCGCGCACACGGCCACCAGGACGAGCATCCCGCCCGCCAGGGCTCTCGCTCCCTTCATCGATCGCATCGTACGTGCCACTGACTCGCAGTCAATTACGGAATATCGGGGTTCTTGGATTGCCTAGCCCAGCGCGCTGACGCCGGGCGGGGCGTCGGAGGGCTCCGGCTCGCGCTCGGCCGCCACCCGCTTCCGGTGGGTGCGGATCTCGCTCATGATCCGCTCGAGCCGGGGCTCGGTCGAGGAGTCGACGTGCGTCATCGCTGCGGCGATCGCCGGGTGGACCGAGGCGATCCGCTCGTGCATGGCCTGGGCGACCGCGCGGTAGGTCGGATGGCCCTCGCGCCCAGAGCGGAGCTCGATCAGGTGCATGGCCTCCCTGGCGTTCAGGTCCAGCAGATAGCGGATCCGGTAGCCGAGGCAGAGGGCGTAGGGCGCCGCCTCGGTCAGGCCCGCCTGCGCAAGGCGCTCGTACTCGCCGCGCGAGATCTCGAGGGCGCGCTCGTACTCATCGCCGACGCCCGCCTCTCGCACCTCAGCCGGGATGCCGGCGCCGAGGTCGGGGCCGAGCTGCTGCCACTGGCAGGTCAGCATCCGGTGACGCTGCAGGTCGCGGAAGCCGCCGTAGTCGGAGACGATCTCGAAGCGGTACCGGACGGCCTCCCAGCCGCGCCCGGGCCGGTGGCGGCGGTTCGCCCGCTCGCCCACCAGGTCGGCGATGATCTCCGCCTGCTCGTCAGGCGGTAGCGCGCGAACCCGATCGAGGATCCCGCGCTCCGAGCCGCGCGCGGACTCGAAGAGCGAGGCGGCGATCAACTCGTCCTCGGAGCCCTCGACGTCGACCAGCTCGACCGACGGCGCCGGGTCGTCCTCGTCGCGATCGAGGCCGAGCCGGGCGACCCATCGCTCGGCCGCCTCGCGGCGCCGCTCCAGGTAGGAGATCCACTCGCCGCCCCGATCGGGGCGCTCGACCCGCGCCACGAAGCTCGGCATCACCTTCTTGAGCTCCTCCAGGATCATCGAGCCGAAGTCGCGTGCCTCGGGCAGCGGGGAGGCGAGCATGCGCAGCAGCAGCTGCTCGTACGCCTGGCCGGTCGCGTAGATGCCAACGTGGCTCAGCGTCGAGGCTGGGAGCAGCCCGCGGAGCAGGTCGAGCGCCTTGGCCTTGATCGAGCGCTCCCAGGCGTTCTCGGGCTCGTCTCCCCGCGGCCATCGCTCGGCCGCCCATTCGCGCACCTGGGCGAGCGAGCGCGAGTAGATCGCGAACAGCTCGTCCATCGCCGCGGCGTACTCGGGGCCGAGTTCGTCGTCTCTATAGAAGCGATACCCACCGCCGGCCGACTCAGGGAGCGGCTGGTCGTAGGGGATGTAGCGCGTGGACTGCTCCAGATAGGCGGCGAGGCGGCCGCGTTGGAGCACCTTCGTGAGCACGTTCGAGACCCACTCGCATGCGACGTGGGCTCCGCCGAGTTGGGCGATCGAGTCGTCACCGAAGCCGCTGAAGACACGTTCGTAGAGCCCGGCCGCCCGCTCGCCCTCCTCGCCCTCGAAGGGTCGGCCGCCCTCGGGAACGTCGGCGGCGAACTCGTCGAGATAGAGGCGACGGAGCGTCCCGCCGTAGCGTGAGTAGCGCGCGAACAGGGCGCCCTTGATGGTCTCGGGCAGGTTGACCAGCGCGAAGACGGGACGGTTGAGGTTCGTGAAGTGGGGGGAGAGGAGCCTGCGTTCCTCTTCGGTGAAGTCCTCGACCGGATAGCGCACGGGCTGGCCATCCTAGACCGCCCGGCCGATGCTCCCGGGCCGAGATTTGGCCGCACTATCCCCAGATCGCCTGGGCGATCAGGGCGCAGACGACGGCGATCGCGGTCGTCCACGCCACGGCCTGGGCCGCCAGCTTCGAGTCGAGGCCGTAGACGTGGGCGACGAGCAGGGTGTTGATCCCGCAGGGCATCGCGGCGAGGAGCAGAAAGGGGCCGGGGAGGTCGATGAACGGCAAGGAGAGCACCACCAGGAGGCCGGGGGCGATCACCAGCCGGAGCAAGATCGCGGCCGACACCGGTGGGTCGGAGGGTGATCCCAACTCGACTCTCTTCTCCTCGACCTCCTCGGCGAGCACGGCGCCGACGGCGAAGAAGCCGATCGGCAGCAGTGCGACCACGAACCCGCGCGAGATGTCGACAAGGACGTCGGGCGCGAATGAGTTCGGGACGAGCAGTCCCGCGATCGCCGCGTAGAGCGGTGGGTTGCGGGTGAAGAAGGCGACGACCCGGTCGCCGAAGCCCTCGCCGGCCTTCGTGCCGAACGCGGCGCCCGTGCCGAACCCCAGCAGGAGCAGCGACGGGCCCGCGACGGCGATGTCGTAGACCACGGCCTCGCCGAGTGCGTGGAAGCCGAGCAGGGAGGCGACCAGCGGGTAGCCGAGGTAGCCGGAGTTGGGGATCAGCGTCGACGTGATCAGCGCGCCGGTGGACGGGCGGCTCAGCCGCAGAAGCCGGCTGCCCGCGACCCAGGCGAGGCCCGCCGCCGCGAGAATCGCGACCCACCCGATCACCAGGCCGCCGGCCTCGTCGGTGTCGATGTGGGTGCGGGCCAGGTTGAAGAAGACGACGAAGGGGATGAGCGCGTAGAGGGAGAAGACCAGGGCGCTGCGAGCCCAGCCCACCGCG
>JBKPLC010000079.1:0-24179 GCA_046731495.1 Actinomycetota bacterium
GCTGGTCGGGAGACTCCTCGGCGACCCAGTGGCCGGTGTCGGGCATGACCACGCTCTGCACGTCGGTCGCGAGGAGCTTCATCTCGTCTCCGACGAGCGGACCCCAGCTTGCCGCTCCGCCGATCGCCAGGACCGGCATCGTCAGCGGCCGGTTCTTGCGCTGCGCGTTCTGTGCGACGGTCTCGTCCCACGCGCGATAGAACGCGAGGCTACCGCGCAGGGACTTGCGGTTGGAGACGAGACGGACGTAGTACTCGACCACGTCCTCGGGGAGCTTCTTCCCGGCCTGGATGGCGAACTCGTAGCCGAAGTAGATATCTTCCCGTCCCTTGATCAGCTGCTCGGGCACCTCGTCGACCCGGTTGAAGGGGATGTGCCAGACCTTGTTGTTGACCGGCTCGGGGAGGAACAGCGGCGGCGAGGGAGTCGCTCCGGGGGGCCCGGGGACCTCGAGGAGGGCCACGCGCTCGACCCGGTCCGGGTGATCCGCGGCCAGCGCGTAGCTGATGAAGTGCCCGGTGTCGTGACCGACCACGGCGAACCGCTCGTGGCCGAGCCCATCCATCAGCGCGACCAGGTCGCGGGCGAGGGTGCCGGTGTCGTACCCCTCCTCGGGCTTCTCGGTCAGCCCGATACCGCGCTGGTCGACCGCGATAACCTCGAAGTCCCGGGCCAACGCCGGCATCACCAGGCGCCACGCGTACCAGTTCTCCGGCCAGCCGTGCACCAGCAGTAGCGGCGGGCCGTCACCGCCGATAACCGCGTGTTGACGCAGTCCACCGGCGTCGATGAACCGACTGCGAAATGCGCGCGTGAACCCCGCGGGGAGGTGCGGTGGGCGCGGGCCCCGCCAGCGGTGGTGGCGCGCCTTGATCCCGCGCTCGCTTGCCGCGTAGGCGGGCGTCCCGGCGGGCGCCAGCCCCGCCGCCAGCGTCGCGCCGGCGAGTCCGGCGAACCGGCGTCGCGAGATCCCCGCCCCCGCCTGAGAGACCGAGCCGGGGCCTTCCGGCGTGGGCGGCTGGGTGGACGATGAGCTCATGAGGTCTCCCTTCAGAAGACCGACGGGCCTGGTAGTGGTGACGGGACGAAGCCTCATCGCTTCGGTCCGCATGTCGCGCCCGTGAGGACCCTGGCCTCGCTCCCTGGTCTCCCAATCCAACGGACGCTGGCGAGGACGACATGGCCGCGCAGCTCGGCGCGGCCGAGCGGCTCGCTGTTGAGCGCTAGGTCCTCGAGGTCACCGTGACAATGCTTCTCTACTCGCGCTCGCCACCGAAGAGCTGAAAGACAGGTCGCGGGCGATGGCGTAGCCGATCGTGCCGAGGACGGCGACGAACCGGCCGTGTTGCCGGCGGCCTCCCACAGCGGGGCTGTATCGGCCTTCGCGCACGAGCTCACGACTAGACCGAGCGCCAGCCCCAGCAACAGCCCGAGGCCGAAGAGAACCGTCGTTGCGAGCTGCTCGGCCCCTCGAGCGGACGCAATGCTGAGGCGGAAGGTCATGCGAGTCCCCCGACGAAGAAAGAGGCTCCCGATGCCGCCCGCTGGGATCGCCTCTCGCGTAGCGTCGAGGTGAGTGAGGTGTTCCACGACGCGGGCGGCGGCCTCGCCGGCGGCCTTCGCGCCGGCACGGACGGGCGCGCGCCGGGTCCGGATCCCGAAGGGCCGTTCCTACCCGACTATGCCTCGTTCAGCGATCCCGACGGCAAACGGCTGGCTCGAGGAGATCACGGAGCGGCTCCCGGTTCGCGTGTGAGGCGTGTCGGACCAGGGTCCGACCAGGGACTACACGGGCGCGACGGATCAGTGACAGCGACACGCTCCTGCCAACGCCAATCGACCGACGGAGGTCAAGATGAGCAGCAGCGACGTAGGCACCGCCAGTTCGAAGGAAATGGCGGAGGTCTCGACGATCGACATGGCGCTCGAGGTGGTGACGGTGCCCGTCTCCGATGTCGAGCGGGCGAAGCGCTTCTATCAGAGCCTGGGATGGCGGCTGGACGCCGACTTTGCCGCCGGCGACGACGCCCGGTTGGTGCAAATGACGCCGCCCCACTCGCAGTGCTCGATCCATTTCGGAAAGGGCGTCCCGGGCATCACGGCGATGGAGCCCGGCTCCCTTCAGAGGGTGTACCTGGCGGTCAAGGACATCGACGCCGCCCGGGAAGATCTCGTCAGCCGCGGCGTCGACGTCAGCGAGGTGGAGGAGCAGCCGAAGCCCCCCGGGTTCCCCGACTTGCCCGGGCGCTCGTACTTCGCGTACGCGTCGTTCAGCGACCCGGATGGCAACGGCTGGCTGCTCCAGGAGGTCACGACCCGGCTGCCCGGGCGGGAATGGGAGGACTGACATGGACGTCGCCTCGCTGGCAGACCTGTTGAACGAGACTGCCGAGCGTCACGACTCCTACGAGAAGGTCGCCCCACCGCACGACTGGTGGGACTGGTACGCGGCGTACATGAACGCCCGGCAGAGCGGAAGCAGCCCGGATGACGCCTCCGCCACCGCCGACCGCTACATGGCGGAGGTCAAGGGCGTTGCCGTGACGCGCGCCTGATCCCCCTCCTCGCGCAGATGGGAGGCCCCGCCCACCCTGGCGGGGCCTTCGACCCCGCCCACGGTGACCCAGTTCTCCATGCCAGCGACACGAGCCCATCCGCCAACGGCCGCCGGTCGGACTCGTGGTCGCGCTCGCACCTGAGCATCGACCGGCGTGGTCGCGCGTAAAGCCGCGTGACCTTCGACCATCCTCCGATCAACACGAGCATCGCTGAGATCGCCGGCGAACACGTCAGCTCCGGGCCGCGCTGGCGGCGACCTACGCGCTCGGTCCAGCGCCGCAGTCGGTGGACGACGCCCTGGACGACGCGATGGCCTGGCGTGCCGACGACCGCCGAGCGGAACAGCGGTGACCTGTATCGACAGGGACGCTGACGTTGATCCGCGCGACCGATGCGCAACCGCACGTCGCTTGCCTCCGCGGCTGGGTACGAGGGTCGCTGGGGTCCGCTCCTGTACCTTCGAGCGGGAAGCCGTTGAGCTACTTCTCGCGTTGACGTCGCTGTCCGCGCAGGAACCGCCACGTAGAGGATCTGCGGCCCGACGGCGTAGGAGGCCTGCCTGCTGGGGCCGGGCGGTCGCAGGTTCAAATCCCTTTTTCCCGACTGAACGAGAGCCCCGCGTCGCGAGGCTCTCGGCGTGTCGCCTGGCTTTCGGGGGATCGTCGCTGTCCCTCCTGGTCACCTCGCGGTGGGTACCTGCACGACGTGCGCACCCGCCGTCGTCGTCTTCGCTTTAGTCGTGTGCGTGCTTCAGATATGCGAAGCGACGGTCGCTCAGCTTGGCCGGGTCTGGTCTGATCCGGATGCTGTCCGCTTGCCGGGCGTTCAGCTTCCGTCGAGCATTCAGTGCCGGCACGAGATGGCGAGTGCCGGGCTCACGATGCAGCTCGCCTCGTCTGCGAGCTGCCAGGTCCTGTTTCCTCGGCGTCATGGTTGCAGCCTTTCTGGTTCTCTGTTGGGTTTGCAGCGAAGGAGAAGGGCCAGAGCCCTCGACCGGTCAATCAGATACACACAGGGCGCCACCCGGCCGGCGGGAACGCCCTTAGCAGTGCGCACCGGCCTCACACGGGGCCGGGGACGAGACTTTGGTACGCGAGGACGAGGCAGCGCCCGGGTCATGAAAGTTCCGGGACACGGGCGGCCAGGAACCGATGCCTGAGCCCGCCGCGGCCAACGCCAGAGGACGAATTGAGATGACGAATTGCGTCTCTCATCTCCTTGCGGTAGACAGACGGACCGGAGCAGGCGTCTCGGAGTCGAGGCTTGCGCCGTTGATGATCCAGCGGTCGTCTTCCAGTGTCACGGCGTGTGCCTTTGCGATCGCGGTGGGCTCAGCTTCGTCCCGGCCCGCCCCTCCGGCGATCACCCGAAGTGCCGTCCGGGGGACGTCTTCGTCCGCCCACTGCGTGCCGCAGCTCCAACACGCGGCCTCCTGGCGAGCCATCGGAGCCCCGCACGAGTCGCACAAGCGTGGGATATGTCGGTCGCGCATCACTCCACGCTCCTGCTGGATCGCACGCCCGCGGCGATGTCTCCTTCAGGGCGGCGCACCTCGGTCGCACCTGCAGGGCTTTGCCAAGCCGGGGGGTAGGCGTTGACCATGTACTTGTCGCCGCGCAGGACGCTGAGCAGCCTGCGTGCTGGATGTCTCCGGCCGGGCGAGGACGTCGCGTCGGGGACCGCCCCTGCGGTTGGCGAGTCGGTCGGCTCAATGGTGGGCGTGGTCGGCATGCGCTGACCTTTCCCGCGCGGATGACCGGTTGCGGTGTCCGCGTGCTCTATGGGGGACGGCTCTTCCGTCGCTAGGGACGAAACTGTCCGTGAGGTCGCCGTTCGGCGTCTGGCCGACGGTGCTCTGCGCGAAGTGGCTTCGCAGGAGCGCTGAAGTGGCCCTGGACGACCTATTGTACTCCCTTCTCACGCGTTTACATCGCTGCGAGGGCGATGGCCGGCCGCCCGGGGGGTCAGCTCTGCCGGCATCCTTCTTGGCGTTCCGGGCTTCGTCAGGCCTGCGGCGACTCGGTCGGGTTCGATCCCGGGCGCCAGTGGGTGGATCGAGCCGGCTGACTAGGCCCGCTCGCTTGACCGTGGTAACGCACTGAGAGCTGGTCGGTCGTGCGCAGGAAGCCCGGTCCCGTTCCGACCGCTGGTCTTGGCCGTACGCTCAGCTGCCGTTGGACGAAGAGCAACTGATCCTCGTCGGCGGAGCGCTGCTGGGCGCGGGCGTGTTCGCCTCGCTTCTGGCGGGGCGGGTGCGCGTGCCGGCCCTCGTCGTGCTACTGGCGGTGGGGATGGCGCTGGGCAGCGACGGGCTCGGATGGATCGAGCTCGCCGACTACGAGTTCGCGCGTGTCGTCGGCATTCTGGCGCTCGCGGTGATCCTGTTCGAAGGCGGGCTTGCCACGGGTTGGTCGGAGCTGCGACCGGTCCTCGGTCCCGCGGTCGGGCTCGCCGTGGTGGGCACGCTGCTCACCGCCGCGGTGAGCGGACTCGTCGCAGGCCTGCTCTTGGATCTCTCGACGCTGGAGGGGTTGCTGTTGGGCTCGATTCTCGCGCCGACAGATGGGGCCGCCATCTTTGCGCTGCTTCAAGGCTCGACGCTGCGCCGGCGACTGGCCCTGACGCTCGAAGGCGAGGCCGGGTTCAACGACCCGGTGGCGGTGATCCTGGTCCTTGGCTTCATCGAGTGGCTCCAGCACGCGGACTACGAGGTGACCGACCTGGCGCTGACCTTCGTGCGCGAGCTGGGGATCGGAGCGGTCGTCGGACTCGTGGTCGGACGACTCGGCGTCGAGGCGTTCGAGCGTGCGCGACTCGACTCTCCCGGTCTGTATCCCGTTGCATCGCTTGCGACGCTGATGGTCGCCTACGGCGCTGCTGCCACGCTGCACGGCTCCGGCTTCCTGGCCGCGTACATGGCCGGTCTGGCCCTGGGCAACGCCCGCATCCCCGGCAAGCACACGGTGAGCGCGTTCCACCAAGGTCTCGCCTGGGTCGGGCAGCTCGCGATGTTCCTCATGCTGGGGCTGCTCGTGTTCCCCGCTGAGCTCGACGGCGTAGCGGTCGAGGGAACCGTGCTGGCCCTCGTTCTGATCTTCGTCGCTCGACCGGTGGCCGTTGTCGCCGGGACGCTCGGCGCCGGCTTCCAACACGGGGAACGGCTGCTCCTGGGCTGGGCGGGGTTGCGGGGTGCGGTGCCGGTGGTGCTCGCGACGTTCCCCGTGCTCGCAGGGGTTCCACGCAGCCTGGAGTTCTTCAACATCGTCTTCTTCGCAGTGGTGTTCTCGACCATCCTGCAGGGCACGACGATCGAGCCCCTCGCCCGCAAGCTGGGCCTCACAGACCCGGAGCCGGCCCCGCAGCGCAGTCCGATCGCGGAGGTCGGGGCGGTTCGGGAGCTCGACGCCGACGCCGTCGAGTACACCATCCGCGAGCACGACTCGATCGTGGGTCGCAGACTCCGGGAGCTCGGACTGCCGCCCGACGCGCTGGTCAGCATGGTCGTCCGCGGGACCGAGGCCATCGCGCCGCGAGGCTCCACGTGCCTTCAAGCCGGCGACCGTCTCCACATCGTCGTCCGGCGAAACACGGCGCGCGAGGTCGAGGAGCTCGTCGGGCGATGGCGCGGCGTCGCCCCGGGGTCAGCGCGGAAATCATGAGCCCACCGCGACGGGTGCCCCGCGGGGACGCTCTTGCGGCAGGGAGCAGCTCTCGTCCTCACGGTTAGCTCGCGGGTCCTCCGCTGGAACTAAGCCGTTGAAGCGAAGCTTGCGCCCGTCGATCTCCACCTGTGCAAGACCTGAGGCTCGCGAGTCAACGGAATCGGGGGTGTCCGGCGGGTGCGCCTCGTTTGCCGAGCTTCAGTGCAGTGGTTGCGGCGCACCTCGTGCGGTCCCGTGGCTCGCCCTGGCCGGCGCTGCGATCACGGCTGCCAGCGCGGCGCGGCACCGACGCCGGCGAGGAGCCGTCAGGCAGCGCATTGTCTTCCTCCGTTGGCAAGCCACGGACGACCGTTGCTGCGCGCTCGATGCAGCCGCTCTAGACGCGGTTCGCAGCGTGTCCGGTCGCCGCGACACGAGATCGCAGCGACAGCGTCGGCCGGTGCGCTTGCCGCGTTCGCACGAGGCAGCAGCACGAGTGGGCTAGGACGCTGAAGGGCGCGAGCTAGACGCGGTACAGGAACGAGTACACCGCGGAGCGACCGCTCTGGACCCAGCCGGCGAGGCAGTAGCGGCACGTGCTCCCGTCGTCGGCAGGCGCATCGATTGTCTTCGGCGGGCGACCTTCGACGACCTCAGCCACGATGCTGTTGCCTTTCAGAGGGCCGTCCTTGAAGGTTGCGGTGATTGTCGGCGCAGTCTCGGCGACGGGCGACGCTGCGGAGGGATTCTCGAACTCGGGCACGGCGCACACTCTTCGGGTAGTCGGCGGGACGATGCCTGGTGCTGAGCGTACTCCTCGACCAGCTCTACAGGCTCTCGCGGAGCGCCCGAGCAACGGCATCGCCGGCCGTGCGCACCCCCAGCTTGGCCTCCACGCGCGCGAGCCGCTCGCGGACCGCATGAAGGCTCAGGAACAGCTCCCACGCGAGTTCGGCCTCGCCCTCGAGGACGGTGGCCGCGCGCAGCACCTCGCTCTCGCGCGCGGTCAAGCCGAGCCGGTCAAGGGCGTCCGGGCGGACGCTCGTCACGGTCTCCTCGAGCAGCAGTGCGTGCGGATCGCCAGGGAGCAGGCAGACGGTGAGGCGCCGGCCGTCGCGCTCGCTCATCAGCGGCGGGCGCGGCGGCAGCGCGAGCCACTCGGCGACCGGCGCAGGCAGCCAGCCGGGATGTTCGGCCGTACCGAAGTGCTCGGCCAGCCAACGCCGGCCGTCGGGGCTCGAGAACTCGATCTCGCCGTCGCGGTCGAGCAGCATCACCGCCGTGCCGGGCGGAGGATCGTCAGCGAGCGTGCGGACGAGGCGCCCGCGCGCCTGCGTGGCCCGCAGCGCGCTCTCGAGCGCTGGGCGGGCGATGTCGAGCACGTCGCGGTCGCGCTCGGAGAACTCGCGTTCGGTGCGCCCGAGCCCGGCGACGACCGCCTCGCCGCGACCGGTGCGCATGCCGATCGCAATCTCGTACTCCACGCCCGCGGCGTGCAGCAGGTCGCCGTAGAGCTCGCCGCGGGTGAGCGCGCCGGGCTCCACGACCTCCGACAACCGCAGGGCTGGGCGCCGGCGGGCCGCGTGCGCCGCGAGCAGCGGATGGTCGCCCGCGTGCCCGACGACCGCCTCGAAGGCGCCTGGAGGCTCCGCCGTGGCCGGAGTCGACTCGTGATCAACGCCGCCCGTGGCGAGTTCGACGCGATCCCAGGTCAGGACGTCCGCGGGAACGAGCTCTGCGAGCGCCTGAAGCGCGCGACGTTGCAGCTCGGCCTCCGTCCGGGCTCCCACGATCGATCGGGCGAAGCCGTACGCCGCGCCCACGTCGGTGTCGGCGAGCCAAGGCATGGCGACGCCTGTGACGATACACCCGCTGCGCGGCCCTCCTTCACTTTCCGCCGCCACCCTTCGGCTGCTCCTTGGCCATGGGTTTCCGGTGGTCCGTCGAGTAGAACCCGGTCCCCTTGTAGCGCGGAGTGAACGGCTGAAGCACGCGCTCGACCTTCTGCCCGGTCGTCGGGCAGCTGACCAGGCTATCCTCGGTGATCCGCTGCTCAATCTCGAAGGTCGAGCCGTCCTGGCGCCGGTAGACGTACACGGGCACGGTCAGCCGAGATTCTTCTCGATGTCGGGCGAACCAAGAACGAGTGGGCGCTGTCACCGCTCCGGGTCCGTGGACTGGATGGCATCGGCTGCACGCCGTCTGACGATCCTCGCCAAGCTCTCCTGCCCGCTCAGCCGAGCCCGAGCCGTACCGCTCGCGGCGTAGCTGCTCCGCTCAGATACGCGACCGGCCCCGCAGTCGATCCCGTTTGCCTCAAGGGTGCGCTGCCTCGTCGCGCTGGGCGCGTGTCGGCGTAGAACCGCTCTCGGGCCAGGATCGTTGGCCGCAGGGCCAGTCTCGAACTCCACCCTACTCTCAATCGCGTCGGCGCGAGCGAGTTTCGCTACACGTTTCGCCCGACCCGTCTACATCCGAGCACATCTCGGGGCGATCGAGACTCCGATCGGCCAGAAGTGATCGGTTAGACGCTGGAAGGGCTCCGACCTGAGCCGGCGCAACCGCGGCGGCTCGGCCCTGATGACGCCAGGCGGCTAGATGCTGGAGGATGTCCCGATGGCTGTGGAACTTCGGCGGTGTTCTCCGTGTGAATTATCTCAAACGCTCTGAGCGGCGACCTCGGGCGCCGGCGTGTCGGTGATGGTCTGACGGGCGATGTCGCGCTCGACGGCGACGGCGAGCGCGGGTAGCTGGGGGTAGCCGATCACGCGGCGGAACTGCTGCTCGGCTTCAAGCATCCCGGCCGCGGTCCAGCGCAGGCACATGTCGCCGTTGGACCAGTGCTTGACGTTGCGGCTGGTGCGGCGGACGCACTCGATCATCGACTCGCACGGGTTGGTCGACTGCAGCGTCTTGCGCAGCGTGCCACGCACGCCGAGGCGGGTGACGGTGAGCGTCTCTTCGAGGCTCTCGCGCAGCGAAGCGGCGGCACCGGGATGGCTGCGGTCGAGCTCTGCGGCCAGGCCGCGGAGGCGGCCGAGCGCGGCGGCGTGGTCGTCCAGCGCCCAGGCGGCGCGCAGCCGCCGCTTGACCGGCGGGCGGTCGCGCTCGGGCAGGTGGTCGAGCACGTTGCGTTCCTTGTGACGGACGCAGCGCTGCACCGGCGTGTGGACGCCGAGGACGTCGCGGATCGCCTTGCGCAGCGCCCTGGCGCCGTCGATCACGCACAGCACGCCCTGCTCGACATCCAGCCCGCGCTCGACGAGGTTCGAGAGCAGCGTGGTGGCGACCGTGGCGTTCTCGGTCGAGCCGTCCCACAGCCCGAGCGGGTGCTTGACGCCGTCGGTGTCGATCCCCAGCGCGACGACGCAGCAGCGGCCCTTCAGCTCGATCCCGTCGAGCATCAACACCGCCAGCCGCAGGTCGTCCAACGGCCGGCTCATGAGCTCGATCAGGCTCATGAGCTCGATCAGGTTCTCGCGCGTGCGCGAGACGAACTGGCGCGAGACCGCCGACCTTCGACGTCGAGCGAGCGACCCCTTCGATCTCTGAGCCGACCGGCTCGCCGGTCCGCTGGTAACGGTGCGTCGACACACCGGCAAGCATCCGCTCGAGCACGACGTCGGTCAGCGCGTCACGCCCGGCGAAGTGCCGGTACGTCACGAGCGCCAGCTCGTGCTCGTCGTCGGCGGTCCTCACACGCGGCCGGCTGACCGGCACGCGCAGCCCGCCAAGCGTCACCGCCCGCGTCCTCGCGGCCGTGGCGCTTGGCCGTCCGATCCGCGTCGTGCTTTCCCTTCGGGCCCACGACCTCGTCAACCTCGGCCTCCACGATCTCGTGCAGCACGCCCAGGCCGACACCACGTCGACCCAATCGCTATTGACCCTGGCGGGCCGCGGGAGGCATCCTATGCGTGGTTCAGTACCGGACATGCATAGGTGCTCGGCGCGAGGCCATCTTGGCGCTCATGCTGAAAGGCAGGCGAGCAATGCTTTCCAGAGCGTGGTGCTGGAATTGGCTCGGGTACGTGGTGGCCGTCATGGCGGCGTGGATGCTGGCCGCACCGTCTCTGGCGGGGGCGGCTCCGAGGCCTGCCCCGACGGCTCTCGTAGATTCTGTCGTTGGCGCGGGGACGGCCGGGGGCTTTGACTTTAGCCTGTCCGTCCAGAGCGGACCCGAGGGGCAGAACCCGGTCGGCACGTTCGAGATCCCTGCGCTCTTCACTGGGGAGGGGTTTCCTACCTGCCTCAGCGTCCAAGGCCGCTCCGCGGTCGTTGGAGTCTCGTATCCCCAACCCTTCTCTTCGACAGGTCTGTCCGGGTTCCTGGCCGCCCTGACCGACAACGGAAGCGCAAGCGGCGGTGCACCCGTCGATACGGTTGACTTCTTCTCCTTCAATGACCCGTCCGGCGTCTCGTTGACGACCGGCGGTCCGACCACCTGTCCGGCACCTGGCGGGCCTCCGCCGCCATTCAGCTTCTTCCCCACGCCCTTCGTCCTCGACAGTGGCGACATCACGATCACGGACGCCCCGTCGTTGCCCACCTCCAAGGAGCAGTGCAAGAACGGCGGCTGGCGACAGTTCGGCAAGGCGTTCAAGAACCAAGGCCAGTGCGTCGCGTTCGTGCAGCGGCCTCCGAAGCCCTAGCGCGGGCGTCCTATCGGCGACGCTGAGGACGGCGTAGATCGGCGCAGCGCCGAAGAGCGCGTCGACTTCAAGGGCGTCCGCGTACGGCGGCGGTATGAGGTCGACCCGACTACACGCGGTCACGCACAGCGACCGGCAACTGCGAAGAGCACCCACCCGGGACCTTGCCAGCGATTCCAGCCTCGCCGGGCTAGCGCCCGCCGGACACTGACAATCGCCGCTTTTCGAGCGGCATCTTGCTGACGCACGTCTTGACTAACGCTGCGCAGGCGTGTTTGCCTGAATGGCCTTGACGGCGTGACCGCTACGAGGAGCGAGCGTGCGGCTCAATCCGACCGCTTCGACTCAGAGCACAGATGGCAGCGGAAAGGGGAGGCGACCTCGTCAGCTTCGAGCCCGTCAGCCGGGTATGACCAACCGGGTGCCAACGTCCACGCGCCAGTACACGCGCTTACTATCGAGCACGGTCGGTACGCGACAGTCGCGGCGGCAACCGCGGAGCGGCGCAACGGCGATCATGATCCGGACTGCCGCTGCCCGGTCGGCGTGGCTCGCGATCTCTGGCTCAGAGCTCCGTCCGCGGAGCCCCATGCACGGCCGGCACTGGAACACGACAACTCGGGCAGCCGCTCATGCTTGGGCCAAGAAATGCGCGCGCCGTGGCATGCTCCTGCCCGTCGTCGGTTGCGGGCAGGCCGTGAGATCGTGCGGTGGGCGCCCGCGTTCTGCTCAGCGTGGCTGCGCCCGGGCCGATCCGACGCCGGGCTCGCCGGGTAACGCGTTTCGCTTTAGCATCGGCCGCGCCCGAAGGTGCGCGCTACCGACACCGAATCGATGCCCACAGTCGGCCTTGATCCCCTGACGCAGGCAATCCTGCTGGGCGGCCTCGTGCCGCCCGGCGCAGATCGGGTCGTCGTCGGGGTCGGTGGGGCGGCCGCATGCCGATCATGAGCGCACCGGTGATCGGCATCGACCTTCGGCCCACGAAGGTGGCCCTCGCGCCGCTGCGGGACGGTCGACTCGCCGAATCGCGGGTCCAGCCGACCGAGCGCTCGCAGACCGCCGCGCTGATCGACCAACTCGCCGCGATGGTAGAGAGCGCCCGAACGGACAACCTGCGAGGAGTCGGGATTGGCGTGCCTCGAATCGTGGAATTCGAGACCGGACGCGTCGTGTCCACCTCGCGCCCCGCTTCACCGGTGACGAACGGCGCAATGGACGTGCCGCTAGCCGACGTTCCGCTCCGTCAGGTGCTCGGAGAGCGGCTCGGTGTTCCGGTGTTCGTCGACAATGACGCCAACGTCGCAGCGCTTGCCGAGGCGCATGACGAGGAGTTCGAACTTGTCGCCCGACACCTGGTCATGTTGACCGTCGGTATGGGTATTGCTGGCGGGCTCGTGCTCGGCGGACGGATCTACCGCGGGGCGTCCGGGGCCGCCGGCGAGCTCGGAAACACGATTCTCGGTCTTGACCTGGCGGGCGCGGTCCCAAGGCCGATGGGCTTTCCGCAACCCGGCTCATTCGACTTCGTGGCCTCTGGTCATGCGCTCGATCGGCTCGCAACTGTGGCCGGCAGGGTGCACCCCGAGTCCGCGCTTGCTCGATTCCGGGCGCAAGGCAAGCCGGTGTTGGGCGCCGACGTGATCGAGGCCGCCCTAGACGGCGACAAGTCCGCGGCGCGGATGGTCGAGGTCTGGGGCCAGCGGATCGGTATCGGGGTCGCAAACGCGATCCACACCTTCGATCCGGAGGAGGTGGTTATCGGGGGAGACGCCGCACGCGCCGGCGCGTCCCTGCTCGAGCCCGCTCGCCGCGTCGCGCTCGAGTATGTCTTGCCAGGCCTCGGCGCGCACGCCACGATCCGCCTCACCCGGCATGGCGGGAACGCAGGCCTGATCGGCGCGGCACTGCTCGCTCGTTGCGAACTGGAGCCGTCGACATGAGAACCACCTCGGCTCGATCATCGGCGCCGCGCCGCGACTGCCCGCCGCGTTGATCGAAGACGCAAGCCACGGAATCCATCCGACCGCGGAGCCGCCCGCATAGGTCGACGAGCGGTCGTCGTCGCCGCGGGGCTGCGGACGCCCGCTCGGGACGACGAAGGGAAGCGAAGCGGTTTCTCACGGACGACCGTCACTTGGCGCGCGGATGCCGTCGAGAGCTGCATGTACGCAACAGTCGATGCGGCAGTGCGGGCGATGCCTGCCAACGCGCGGCAGCTAACGTGACTAGACGGTATGGCCCGTCGTTCTTCGCGGCGGCCCTGTCGGGGTGTCGTGTGAGGGTCGGCCGACGTGGTGCAGGCTAAGCGTTGACGAGAGGTGGCGGCTTGGCCCGAATTCGGATCGCCCGTTGTCGGGTGCCGGTCAGCGTCGGACGGGGCGGAACGCGAGCGGCTCGCTGCGCACCAGCTGGCACGGGCGCGCGAGGACCGGAGGCTCGCCCTCGATGTCACCGCAGCCATCCGCCGGCGGCTGCGCGTCGATCACATAGGCGCCGTCGGCGTCGAACAGCGCGAGCCCGACGATCCACCAGAGGCCGTGAGGATGTGGCGCGCGTGAGAGCTCGCCGTTGGACAGCCGATAGCGGTAGATGCCCGGGGTCACCGCTCCGCCCCCGGTGAGCCACTGGGCGGCCCACGCGAGGTGACCGTCGGCAAAGCCGATGCCGGCGAAGTACTGGCCGCCTTCACCGACGCCCGTGCGAGCCAGCCGCCGCACGCTGCGGTCGGCGACGTCGACCAGGCGCACCTCCGTCTGCCCGCCCGAGAAGGTGATCTGGCCGAGGTGGCGGCCGGAGAGCTCGAGCTCGAGGATGCCGCGCGTCCTCGTGCGGCGGGAGATCCCCGGCAGCGGCGTCGAGGCCTGCGAGCGCGGCGCGCCGAGCCTCCGGGTGTAGACGATCGGCAGGCCCCGGCCCGGGCCCTTACGCGCGAAGGCGATGCGCCCTCTCCACAGCGTGGGGGCGAACTCGTTGCCCGCGGCCGTGTTGGCGCCGCGCACCGGCCGCTCGCCGCCGCCAGCGAGCGAGAAGGTGACGAGGTCGCAGCCCTCGCTCTCGTTGCGTCCGAACGAGACATCGGCGCGTTCCGTGCTGCAGCGCGTGTAGATGAGCTGCGGCCGGCCCTTGCGGTCGGGGCCGATGTCGGCGTCAAAGGGCGCCTGCGACGGGCCGACAGGCAGATGCTCGATCTTGCGGTCGCGCAGGATCGCCAGCCGGTAGGCGCTGCCGTCGAAGTCGCTGAAGACCTGGATGCCCGCGTAGCTGCGGATCGTGCTCGGCCGCTGCAGCTCGGCGACGCCCGTGTCGGCGGCGTTCGCCGGCGCGGACATCGCCAGCGCCAGCGCCAAGGCGAGCGGTGTGGTGAGGGGGACGAGGTGGTGTCTCATGGCCGCTCAACGAGACGGCGGGACCGACGTTACGGCACGAATCACGATTTGTGCTAGCCCGCGCCCCGGCGGATCGAGAACGCGCCACCGACCGCTCCTCGCCTAAGGACTGCTGAGCGCCGGCCGCCGCTTAGCTGCTCGGCGGACGCGTTTCAGCCGCCGGGCGCGATAAGCCCGGTCTCGTACGCGTAGATGACCGCCTGGACCCGGTCGCGTAGCCCGAGTTTGCCGAGCAGGTTCGATACATGCGTCTTGACCGTTGCCTCGGAGAGCACGAGCGCCTCGGAGATCTCACTGTTGCTCATCCCGGCGGCAAGCATGCTCAGCACTTCGCGCTCGCGCTCGGTGAGTTCGGCCTCCCGTGGAGCGCGAGAGACTGCGGTCGGGAGCCGGCGACCGACCTGGTCGAGCAACTGGCGGGTGACCGCAGGCGCCAGGACGGCGTCGCCGGCCGCGACCGCGCGCACGGCCGCGACGACCTCGTGCGTCGGCGCATCCTTGAGCAGGAAGCCGCTGGCGCCGGCCCGCAAGGCATCGATGATGTAGTCGTCAAGCCCGAACGTGGTGAGAATGAGCACTCGCTGGCGGGGCAACCGCCGCGTTGCCTCGATGCCGTCCATCTCCGGCATCCGAATGTCCATCAGCACGACGTCGGGCGCGTGCTCGGTGGCGGCGCGCACCGCTTCCTCGCCTGTACCCGCCTCGGCTACGACCTCGATATTGCCGGTCGCCTCGAGCACAGCTTTGAAGCCAGCCCGCATCAGTGGCTGGTCGTCGGCGATGACGACCCGCAGTCGGCTTATGGCGCGACCTCGCTGTAGGGCAGCGACGCGCGGACCTCGAAGCCGTGGCCGTCGCGCGGCCCGGCGCTGAGCGTTCCGCCGAACAGCGAGGCGCGTTCGCGCATGCCGATCAGGCCGTGACCGCCGCCCATGCGCGCCGGCGCGGGCACGGCCGGGTCGCCGCTGTCGCGGATCGTGAGCTCAAGGGTGTCGGGCCGGTAGTCGACCATCACGCGCGTCTGCGCCCGCCCGGCATGCTTGACCACGTTGGTGAGCGCCTCCTGCACGATGCGGAACGCCGACAGGTCGACGCTCTGCGGAAGCGGCCGTGGGTGCCCCTCGACCGCCAGCTCGACCCGCAGGCCTGCGGCGCGCGAGCGCTCAAGGAGGCCGTCGAGGTCCCCGAGCCCGGGCTGCGGCGCCAGCTCGGCGCGGTGGTCGTTGCGGGCGCGCAGCAGCTTGAGCGTGCGGTGCATCTCGGCCATGGCCTCGCGGCCAAGCTCGGCGATCCCACCCGTGGCGGCGGTCACGCGCGGGTCGGGCACGGTCGCCCCGAGCGCCTGCGCCTGCACGACGATCAGCGACACGTTGTGAGCGACGACGTCGTGGAGCTCCTGGGCGATCCGCACGCGCTCCTCGGCGACCGCTCGCTCCGCGAGCAGCTCACGCTCGCGGTCCAAGCGCGCCGCCCGCTCCTCCAGCGCGCTCACGCTCGAGCGCTTGCTGCCGACATAGAGGCCGACGCCGCACGCCACCGCGCACGCCAGCGCGGTCGCAACGAGGTCCTCGTACGCCAGCCCCGGACCGCCGGCGACGATGTAGACAAAGCCCGTGCCCACGACGAGGGCGACGCCGGCGAACGCGGCCTCCCACGAGCGGGTCGAGCCGATCGTGTAGAGCGCGACTCCGAGCGGCAGGACGAACTGCGCGTCCACCGGCGAGGCGACCGCGATGGCGAGGATCGCGACAAGCGTCCCGAACGGCCACCGCCGGCGCACGAGCAGCGCGGCCACCGACGCTACGCCGACGACCAGGCCCGCCAGCGCCCGGTCCTGCCCCGCGCCGCTCCCGACGGAGGTGCCGATCACCGGCAGCCCCACGACGACGGCGACCAACACGTCCACTACACGGGGCGACGGCTTGCCCAACCACGCGGGAAGGGCCGGGAACACCCACTGAGCGTATCCCCGGCGCCGTCCCACGTCGATCAGATCTCGCGTGTGCGAGTGCGCCAGGCTCCGGCCCCGACCGCGGCGGCCGCCCACGCGATCACGACCGCTACCGCCCCGCCCAGCGCGACGTGAATGTCGCTCACAGGCGGCAGATCGCCGATGCGGTTGAGTGCCATCGAGGGGAGCACCCCGCGGCCGTCGCCCAGGAACGCGAGCTGCTGCAGCATCGGCTGCACAGCGAGGAAGAACGCGAGCAAGATCCCGATCACCGGCCCGCGCGATCCCACGAGCGCGGCCACGCCGACGCCCATCGCCGTACTCAGCGCGGCAGCGCTCAGCGCAAGCGCGCTGCCGGCCAGCAGCGCGCCGGCGCCCGGCGACGCAAGCGAGCCGGCCAGAACGACGGAGGCCGTACCCGCGAAGACGGCGGCGAGCGCCGTGATCGGCAGGGCGACCGCCCAGGCGCCGGTCACGCGCGAACCGAACAGTGCCAGGCGCGAGCGCCCGGTGGCCGCGAGATCGCGGAACACGCCCGACTCGACATCCTGGGTCCCGGCCGTGGCGCCGATGATGGCGCCCGCGACGAGCGCCATGAGCGCCAGGAAGTCGATCGCGCCCTGATAGTTGGCGAGGCCGCCGGGGGGCCCGTACTTGCCGGGATCGGAGCTGTGCTGGATCACCAGGACGGTGAAGCCGATCAACATCGCGCCCAGCGTGCCAAGCACGGCGATCGAGAGCATGCCCCGCCTGCGGCGCAGCTTGAGCACCTCGGAGGAGATCAGTCGCGGGTCGAACATCAGGAGCGCTCCTCGAGCGGGGTGGTCATGGTCAGGAAGCGGTCCTCGAGCGAGGCCGCGACGGGAGCGACGCGCTCGACAGCGACGCCGTGGTCGAGCAGCCGGCGCAGCAGCGCGGTGACGATCTCGCGATCGACCGGCGCATCAGGGCCGAGCGTCACGCGCAACGAGCCCTCGTGGTCGGTGGCCCGAGTGACACCAGGTATCGCGGCCAGCAATGTGGCCGCCTGCACGGGGCTGTGACAGACAATGTCGATCGCCCGCGGGCCGCCGCGCACCAGTTCGTGGATGGGGCCCTGAGCGACGACCTTGCCTTGATCGACGATCGCGGCGACGTCACACGTCCTCTCAACCTCGTCGAGCAGATGGGACGAGAGCAGGACCGTGCGGCCCTCGGCGACCAGCTCGCGGATCAGCCGACGGAACTCCTGGATGCCGGCCGGATCGAGCCCGTTCATCGGCTCGTCCAGGATCAGCAGCTCCGGGTCGGCCAGCAGGCAACGCGCGACACCGAGCCGCTGGCGCATACCGAGGGAGTACGCCTTCACACGCTCATCCGCGCGCGCCGTCAGCCCGACGCGCGCCAGTGCGCCGTGCACGCGCTGGTGACTTTCGCGCTCGCGCGCCGCAGCATGGATGTGCAGGTTCTCGCGACCCGTGAGGTGTAGATGAAACCGCGGCTCCTCGATGATCGCGCCGACGCGGGCCAGAGCCGCGCTGCGGTCGCGAGGAACCTCGCGACCGAGCACGCGCATGCTGCCGGCCGTTGGCTCGGCGAGGCCGAGCAGCAGTCGGATCAACGTCGTCTTGCCTGCGCCGTTGGCGCCGAGGAATCCGAACGCGACACCGCGCGGGACGGCGAGGTCGACGCCGTCGAGCGCCGCGCGGGCGCCGAACCGCTTGCCGAGTCCGATGGTCCGGACAGCGAGTTCATTGGGGGGAAGGGATGTCATGAGACGACCGTACGTCCACGACGCCGGCCCCACCTCGGGCCGCGGGCGGAACGCCGTCCCCCCTACCGAATGATCAGCCGGCCCGGTCTCATCCGATCGGATGAGACGACAGCAGCTCCTGGGCGCCGCGGCCCTCGCCTCGGTGCCTTGCTTGCTCCTGCGGGCATTGCTCTGAGAGCATCGAGACCGCTCATGCGTGCACCCTCAGGTACGCATGCCACCGCCCGGGTCGCGGCGGGGCTCGCGGTCGCACTCGTGCTCGCTGGCTGCTCCGGCCGGACGACGGGTGCGACCAACGTGGCGCAGCAGTCCGACGGGACGTACTCCGCCCGGCTCAATGCGAGGGGCTCGTGCGACCAGAGCTGCTCGGCGTTCATCCGCTGGCGCAGGGTCGGAACGGCCACTTGGATCAACGGGCCCACCATCAACGACATCCACCAGGTCACGGACGTGCCGTGGTACCAGGACGCGACCGGACTGTCCCAGCGGACGCAGTACGAGTACCAGGTGTGCGGGAAGGAGGCCTCGTGGAGCTCCTACGTCTGCGAGGGTCCGAGCGGCCCCAACAGCACGGAGCGCTTCGCCACCGGCGTGAACAGCCTCACCCCGCTGAGCTCGGACCCGTACACCAACAGCTCGAGCCAGCACGCGACCGAAGTCGAGCCGGACACCTTCGCCTTCGGCTCGACGATCGTGGCCGCCTTCCAAGCCGGTCGCTTCTTCAACGGCGGCGCCTCGAACATCGGGTGGGCCAGGTCGACCGACGGAGCGGCGTCGTGGAGCCACGGGTTCCTGCCGGGCATCACGACGTTCGCCGGCGGCAGCTTCGCGCGCGTGAGCGACCCGAGCGTCGCCTACGACGCCGCGCACGGCGTGTGGCTCATTTCCTCGCTGCCGCTGTCGAGCTCGGTCAACGGAGCGGGGGTGCTGGTGAGCCGCTCGACCGACGGCGGCGCAACCTGGCGAAACCCGGTGGCGGTCGCGCTGGCCGGGACGGGGAACGCCGGCACGAACCTCGACAAGAACTGGATCGCCTGCGACAACACCTCGACCAGCCCGTTCTACGGCCACTGCTACGTGGAGTGGGACGACAACGGCAACGGCAACCGCGTGAAGATGAGCACCTCCAGCGATGGAGGTGCGACGTGGGGCCCGGCCCGGGAGACGGCCAACGCGGCCTCCGGGCTAGGTGGGCAGCCGCTCGTGCAGCCGAACGGCACCGTCGTCGTGCCGCTCAACAACGCGAACGAGACCGCCATCCTCGCGTTCAGGTCGACGAACGGCGGTGCCAGCTGGGGCAACGCCACCACGGTGAGCGCCATCTCCCACCACACGGTGGGCGGCAGCCTGCGGACCGGCCCGCTTCCCTCCGCGGAGACCGACGGCGCCGGCAAGATCTACCTCGTGTGGCAGGACTGCCGCTTCCGCAGCGCCTGCGCCTCCAACGACATCGTCATGACGACATCGACCGACGGCGTCGCCTGGTCGCCCGTCGTGCGGATTCCCATCCACGCCACGGCGAGCTCGTTCGACCATTTCATCCCCGGTATCGCGGTCGACGCGTCGACGTCGGGGTCGAGCGCCCGGCTGGCGCTCACGTACTACTACTACCCGAACGCAAGCTGTACGACGTCCACATGCCAGCTCGACGTGGGTTTCACCTCGTCGGCTGATGGAGGCGCGTCCTGGCGAAGCGCGGTTCAGCTCGCGGGGCCGCTCGGCGTGACGTGGCTGGCCAGCACGAACCAGGGCTTCATGGTGGGCGACTACATCTCGACGTCGTTCGCGTCGGGGACGGCGCGTCCGGTCTTCGCTTCGGCCAGCGCGCCCAGCGGCGCCCTCGCTGAAGGGATGTTCACGTCGGCCACCAGCGCGCCCTCCGCTGAGGCGAGGCGAACGAAGCGCACGGTCCGGTCGCCGGTCCTCAGCGCCTCCTCCGATCGCGCCGCTCCATCCGCCTCCGCCCGCCGCCGCTAGCGGCGGCGACGGTCGGCGCCGCGCCTCGGAAGCCGGTCCCGCGCCGACAGCACCCTTGAGTGGTTCCACGACGAGCCGGCCATCCTCCCGCCGGCGGGTTAGCCCGATTTAGACTGATGTGCCGTATCGGCCGCGACGCTCCGTACGCGTGTGGGCGGCACGGCTTCACCGGGCTGCTGTTCCCCGGTCGCGCTGGAAGCAGGCGGCGCGAGCGTCGGTGTCTCGGACGCTTCGTCTGGCTCCTCTGGCAGTGCTATCGCCTCCTTCCTGCTGCCCCGCCTTACCGCGAGCGCCTGTGCAGGGGGGCGCGGCGGCGCAGCGGCGACTCGAGGTCGTCTACCAAGCCGGCGGTGCAGGCGGCAATCACGCCAGCCGCCTGCGCGTCGGGGCCGCACGCGGCTGTGGGGTTGACCGTTTCCGGTCAAGGACTGTATGTACGCGACAGTCGTCGTTCCCAGCGCAGCTGAGCAGGCCGAAGCCTCACACAGTATGGGCGCCTGGCACTCGAGTGCTACGGCCAGCGGCAGCGTAACCCGACCGTGCTGTAGTTGACCAACCGCCGTGGGACTTCTGCTCGGATGCAGCGTGAGGCGGCCGATGCTCAGAGCAAGCCTTTGGTACCGCGCCCAAACCCACCTTTCTCAGCGGTGACCGGGTACGACTTGGATGATCGCCTCGCTCACGAAATCGTCGCCGGCTTGCACGATCTCGACGCGAATGGTGTGCGTGCCCGGCGGCAGCGGTCGGAGCATCGCCACCCATCCGGCTGCGACGAACGTCGTGGCCTGTGTGGGCACGCCGAGGATGTTGTCCTCCGGTAGGTTGGCCGTCATCTGGGGGGAAACCGCCAGATAGCGGTCCGAGAGGATGTCGATCGCTGGTCCGCCGTCGACCGAGATCAGGATCGCCTCGAAGCCGAAGTTCGCTGCAAATCGCACTAGGCCCTCGACGGCGCATTGCCGCTGCTCTGCCTCCGTTTGGAGCGCGTTCTCGACCTCGCTGCACTCGTTGAAGAACGCGAACAGGAAGATGGGGGTGCCGGGCTTCACCGTGCAGGTGGGCGCCTCCGGCCGCGTCCAGACGATCAGGATCTTGCTGTGAGGGCCGGCCGCGAAGCATGAGTCGCCCGCGCCGGTCAAGGGGTTCTCCGCGGCTGGAATCTCGAAGAGCTGGCGGATCTCCTCGCCCAGCAGTTCGCCACCGGTGATTCCGGCCAGTCGGCCTGAGGCCGGGACAAGCGTCCTCTCAGCCGGCTTCGCGGCCAGCGCCGGCGCGCCGATCATCGCGACGAGCATCGCGGCGGCCACCGCGATCCCGGAAGTCCACAGGAAACGCCTCACGGGAACCTCCTTCAATCGGGACCCGCCGAGCCTCTCAGTACAAGACCCGCGAAGCAACGGTCGCCTAGGCTTCGCCGCCACCATTGGCTGCGGCCCGCTGCTCGTTTCCATGCGAAGGAGCACCGAGCCGCGAGATGTCCGGCCGTCAACCTCGTGGACTCGCTTGGTCGTCAGTGCGCCTAGCGCCCCGGTCCGGGCGCGCGGCTCGGATGGTCGTCTCCTCGCGCCCACATGCGCGTTAGTTCAGGGCGTTTCGAGGTTGGAGATCTCCGCGGCGCGCTCTTCGGGCGGGCCCCAGGAAGCCGCCCTCCACCGGCATGCTGGCCATAAGCGTGTCGCTGACGAAGCGATCAGAGCGGCTTTGGAGTCCCCCACGGCGGCGATCAGAAAGCCGCCCTCGGTCGGCCCGGCGGCGTGGTGGTGCTGGTCCGGTAGCCCCTCAAGCGGATGCACCACCGCGATCGTCGCGCGGTACTACTCCTCGGTTCCCACGCGCCAGAAGTGCGTCAGCAGGTACGCCACGACGAAGTCCTCTCGTTCGCGCTCTTCGCGCAAACGAGCAGCGCCCGCTCGGCTGCGACACGCTGCTCCTCCTCGTCCATAGCGCTAGTCCGGTGGAGCGCAGTCCTCGGTTGCGCTGTGATCAACCGGGCGGGCGCGTCGGCTGGCACGACACTGGCTTCCCTTGTCACCGCCTGCTAGGCGCGCGTAGGGTAGACCGGGCGATCGCGACGGAGGTGGGATGGTGCACCGGACGAGCTTGGCGGTCAGACGACGGGTGGCGCTGGCGGGTGCTTTGGGGGCTCTGATCGTCGCGGTCAGCATCAGTGTGGCGCTGGCGACCGCGCCCGGCCAGAATGGCAGCATCGCGTTTCGCCGCTACCTGGACGCCAAGCAGACGCGGGCCGCGGTGCTGACGATCGCCGCCGACAGCTCGGGCGAGCGGCAGATCACGCGGCCCCCGGCGCACACCCTGGACGACCAGCCCGACTGGTCGCCCGACGGACGGCGGATCGTCTTCTCGCGCTGCCCGCCCGACAACGTCTGCCGGCTGATGATCGTCAACGCCGACGGCACCGGCCTGCGCGCACTGACCCGCAGCTGCCGCACCCACCCAGGGCCCAAGGGGATTCCACGCGGCTGTGAGGACGCCGCGAACCCGAGCTTCACACCCGACGGCCAGCACGTGCTGTATACGCGCGCGACCGGGCGTGCGAAGACATTCCCGAAGCTGGACACGGACGAGATCCAGCACTCCGCGATCGCCATGATTCGCGCCGACGGCACCGGCAAGCGCGTGATCCTGCGCCTGCGGGCCTACAGCGGCGACGCGAACAACCCGCAGCTGTCCCCCGACGGCCGGACGATCGTCTTCGAAGAGGCCACCTCGCCGCTCGGCCGCCCCCGGCTCAGCCATGCCGTCTTCACCGTGGGCGTCGACGGCAGGGGCGTGCACCGCGTGACGCCGTGGAGGTTGCGCGCCGGCGATGGACCGGACTGGGCGCCCGACGGCAGCCGCATCCTGTTTCGCTCCAACGAGGACGTCGGCGACTTCGCCAAGTCCCAGCTCTACACGATCCGACCGGACGGGAGTGGGTTGACGCAGGTGACGCGCCGCTCCGGCGCAACGAAGCTGCTGAGCGCCTCGTTCTCGCCCGACGGCACCCGGATCGTCTTCGCCATGGCGCCCAAGGGCCGGCTGCCCGACCTCTACACGATGGCCACCGACGGCAGCGACGTTCAGCGGGTCACCCGCACGCGGCAGTGGGACAGCCGGCCCGACTGGGGACCTCAGCCTGCCGCCTGAGATCGGCTTCCACCAGGCGCTACCGCGAGGCCATTGCGCTGCCTCACCCAAGACTGCCACGACAGGGAGTTGACGGGTCCGACGAACGGCGTCGTGTTCTGCACACGCCGTGGCCTCGTTCAACGCGCTCGAACCACCGACCGCGCTCGCCGCCGACCGCCATGACGCAGAGACGGCGTGGAACCGTCATCTCGCGCGCGCGCGGCTGCGCGGTGTCGCTCGACCGCGCCGGCACCCGCGCGGAGCTTGTCGCGGCCCTCGACCACCTCGCAGCCTGCGGCCTGCGCACGCCCGCGACAGCGACAAGATCCGCTCCGGTCTTGAGCGCCTCGGCGACGCCAAGTGCGACCCCGAGGCAAATCGTGACCCGCACGTTTACGCTGCCTCCGGCTCGACACTGACAAGAACACCAAGAAGCGCAAAGACCGCACACCCGACCCGCCGGCCAACGGGCCGATTGGGGCGGACCCGCCGGCAACCAGCCAACACCGCCGGCGAACCAGCCAACAAACGTCAACGTGCCGGCGAACCCGCCGGGGAATCCAGGGTCACATCCCGCGCCGGTGCCGGCGCGAACCCCGCCGAGTGCCCCGGCGAAGCCGCCCGAGTCCGCCGGCGGGGAGGGCTGAGGCCGGGGGCCCGTCCCGGCGGGCATGACCCCCTGAGCGCCACGCAGCGGCTCCGATCGACCGGCCCACCGGGCCACCGCTTGTCGCGCGAAGCAGCAGTGGCACGTCGGGTCCGTTCACTGCCGCTTGACGCATCAGCGAAAGCGCCGAGTGCCGTGTCAATCGCCGGGCCGGCCGAAGTTGTACCGGCCTCCGCCGGTCGGAGGTCGGTTGGTGAGGGGCTGCCAACCCGATCTCGAGCAGGACGGTCGGCCCCTATATGCGTGATCCGAGCGGTTATGGTCAGATTCGACTGGAGTCGGCTTGTCCGGCGATGCTACCCGCCGCCCAGGGGAAGGAGCACATCATGGCCGAGATCACCGAGCGCGAGCAGCGCCAGATCGATCAAGCCAACTCGAGCGGGAAGACGCCGGTCGTCTTCATCCACGGGCTCTGGCTGCTGCCGAGCAGCTGGGACAACTGGGTCGGTCTGTTCGAGGAGAAC
>JBKPLC010000080.1:0-4964 GCA_046731495.1 Actinomycetota bacterium
AGCAGCCTGCTGACGGCGCGGATGTTCGCCGCCATCACGCTCCTCTCGGTGATGGCGATCCTGCTGTTCGCGCTCGTCACCGTGATCGAGCGGCGAGTCGTCACCTGGGACCGTGAGGAGGTGACGCGGGCGTGAGGCGACTCTCCCTCGCGGCGGTCGCCGCCGTCGTGGCCCTGCTCCTCGGGCTCGCCGGCTGCGGCGAGGGCGACGACGCTACCACCGGGTCCGCCTCCAACCCCCAGCCCTTCACCCTCGACCTCGATTGGTACGTCAACCCGGATCACGCCGGGATCTTCATGGCGATCGACAAGGGCTACTTCCGGCAGGCCGGCCTCGAGGTGCAGCCGCAGGTCCCCTCCGATCCCTCGGCGCCGATCAAGGAGGTCGCCGCCGGGCGGGCCGATCTCGCCGTCTCCTACGAGCCGGAGGTGCTGCTCGCCGCGGACCAGGGCCTCGACGTCAAGGCAGTCGCGGCGGTCGTCGACCAGCCGCTCACCTCGCTGATCTCGCTTCCCGAGGCGGGAATCGCCACGGCTGCGGATCTGAACGGGAAGACCGTCGGGACCGCCGGGATCCCGTACCAGAGCGATTACCTCGAGACGATCGAGCAGTTCGCCGGCGTGCCCTCATCGTCGGTGAAGGAGGTGAACGTCGGCCTCAACCTGCTCCCGACCCTGATCGGTGGGAAGGTCGACGCGATCCTCGGTGGATTCCGGAACATCGAGGGCGTCGATCTCCAGCAGCGCGGGCTCGATCCGTCGATCGTGCCGGTCGACCAGCTCGGGGTCCCAAGTTATGACGAGCTGGTGCTGGTCGCGCGGAGCTCGACCGTCGACGATCACCCCGGCGCGATCCGCGCTTTTATCTCGGCGCTCGCGCAGGGAACGAACTTTGCGATCGGCCACCCGCAGGAGGCCGCCAACGCCGTACTGCAGGCGGGCAAGGGCCTCGACCCGGTGCAGACCCGCGCCGAGGTCGACGCGACGCTGCCGCTGCTCGCCCCCGCCGAGGGCCGGCCATACGGCTACCTCGATCCGGCCCGGTGGCAGGCCTACGCGAGCTGGATGGCCCAGCACGACCTGATCTCGAGCGCGCCGAGCACCGACGAGGTGCTCACCGACGACCTGCTGCCGTAGCCCGCTGCTAACGCGCCGGCGACTTCGCCAGCGCCGGCAGGACCCGGCGGCCGTAGACCTCGATCGCCTCGTGCGGGTCGGCGCCGGAGACGTTCATGGCGAGGATCGTGGTGGCGCCGAGCTTCTCGGCCTCGCGGATCCGATCAGCGTGGACCTCCGGATCGGAGGAGATGATCAGCTTCTCCTTCAGGTCATCGTCGGAGAAGTTCCTCTCGCCATGCTCGTACATCTTCACCGGGTGGTGCCAGTCGTCCGTGTAGAACTCATCCGGCTGGGCGCCCTTCCAGACGCGCGCCCCGTCGAGTGCGGCCTCATCGTCCTCGGCCCAGGAGAACTGCACCTGGAGGACGATCTCGCCGGGCTCCTTGCCGGCGTCCTCACAGGCGGACTTGTAGGCGTCGATCACGTCCGGTGCCGACTCCGGATCGGCGAGCGTCCAGAGGCCGTCGGCCCAGCGCGCCGCCACGCCGGCGGCCTTCGGCCCGAAGGCGGAGACGTAGATCGGCGGCCGGCGGTTCGGGCGGGTGTGAAGAATCGCCTCGTCGGTCTCGAAGTGGCGCCCGTCGTACGTCAGGCGCTCACCGTCGAAGAGGCGGTGGATGATTTCCAATCCCTCCTCCATCCGCTCCACCTGCTCTGACACAGGCGGCCAGATCGCGGCGAGCGGAGACTCGTTCAGTGACTCGCCCGAACCGATGCCGAGAAACGGGCGACCGGGGAACAGGCGCTCCAGGGTCGCCCAAGCCTGCGCTATCAGCACTGGGTGGTGGCGAGGACCCGGGGGCGTAACGGCGGTTCCGAGGGCGACGCTGTCGGTCGCCTGCCCGGCGGCACCGAGCCAGACCCAGGCGTGCCCGGACTCTCCGGGCTCCCACCAGGGCTGGAGGTGATCGGACGTGGCGATGCCGTCGAACCCGGCGCGCTCGCCCTTGACCGCCTGCCTCAGCAGATCCTCGGGCGGAAACTGCTCGCTTGCCGCTCCCAGGAAATAGCGCATGCTCTGCGAGTACCCACGAGCCTCGCTGAGATAACGCCGGCGACGCGCTTGCTAGGTTCGCCCGGTGCGCCGCTTCAACATCTCGGATCCGGACTTCGAGTACGCCGCAGGCGATCCGGACGGCTTCAAGAGCGGCAGGGTCAAGCTGGGGCCGAAGGTGGGCGGGGAGCAGCTCGGCGCCTCGCTGTATGAGCTCAACCCCGGAGAGGCGATCTGTCCGTATCACTACGAGTACGGCGAGGAGGAATGGCTCCTGGTCGTCCGCGGCCATCCGACCGTGCGAACTCCGGAGGGCTCAGAGGTCCTCGAGCCCTGGGACGTCGTCTGCTTCCCGCGCGGCCCGGAGGGCGCGCATCTGATTCGCAATGACACCGAGGACGAGGTCCGCGTCCTGATGTTCTCCCCAATCGTCTATCCGACGGTCACCGTCTACCCAGACAGCGACAAGCTGGCCGCCTGGACCGGGAACAAGGACGACGACCTGATCGTCAAGCGCTCGAGCGGCGTCGACTACTTCGAGGGCGAGGACTAGTCCTAGGCGGCGAGCCGGGCAGGCGGACCGGCGCCCATCGCCTTGTGCCAACCGACCAGGGCGAATGCGCCGGCCAGGCCCCGGAACGGCGCGTAGGGCGCGAAGTACTCCTCGACCTCCTCGACGGTGGCGCGACGGCCCAGCCCGGCGAGGTGGCCGACCAGCTTCACGTAGGCGAGGTCCCCCGCCGGGAGCGAGTCCGGGTCGCCGCGGCCGTGCAGCCCGAGGCACTGGATCGTCCAGGGCCCGATCTCGGTGATCGCAAGCAGCCTTCGGTCGGAGCGCGGGTCGTCCAGCTTGGCCCGCCCCCGGGCCACCTCCCGAGCGCAGCGGACCATCGCCACCGAGCGGCCCTGACTCAGGTCCAGGGAGGCGAGCTCGGCGGGCGCCCGTCCCGCGATCACCGCCGCCGAGGGGACGTCGCGCAGCGGCCACGAGCGCTGCCCGCGCCTCCGCGGCGCGGGCTGGTTCGGCAGGTAGCTCGGCGCCCACCGCCGCACGATCCGGCGCTGGATCTCGGCGGCGCGCCTGGCCTCGATCAGCTGGGAGGTGATCGCCCAGCAGAGCGCCTCCCAGGGCCACGGCCTGCGCCGGGGCCTGACCCACGGCTTGTGGTGAATGGTCGGCCCGATCAGCGGGTCGCGCTTGAAGGTCTGGAAGAACTCGCCCAGGTCGTCCTCGACGGCGAGCGCGAAGCGCATCCGCTCCACCGCGATCCCGAGCTCGGCCTCGCCGGCCGGGTGGACCTCGTCGGGCGCCGGGGTTCCCTTGGGGACGATCGCGTGCTGGACCGTGCACGGGTCGATCGGCTCCGCTCGGACGTGGACATATCCATCCCGCGTGCGCCAGGCCCGCACCCGTACCGGCGCGTGACCGACGTGTAGGAGGCGCTCGACGACGTTGTCGCGGGAGCGCACCACACTGTCTCCCCCGCTCGAGCGCGGCAGGCGATAGGGCCAGCGCGGCAGCACCCGCTCCTCGATGACCGGCAACACGGGCCTCAGCGGCCCAGGACGTGCACGTCGACCAGGAAACTGCGGCTGGCGACGACCTTCTCGCGACGGCGGAACAGCCCGCGCCGGGGTGGGCGCCTGGTGGAGCGGGCGGCGCGGGCGACTGCGATGACCGCAAGCCCGGCGGCGGCACCCCCGGCGGCGGCGACGGTAAGGGGCCCGACCTCGTGACCCCAGATCTCAATCGTGCGCGACTGCGAGCGGACGGGCAGCGGCCTGACCGGCTCGGCCTCGACGACTTCCTCGTGCACCTGCGGCTCCTCCGGCATCAGGCTCATCCTAAGGGCCCGTCAAGACCCCACCGTGGTTTCTGCAGGCGCCCGTCGGGAAGAGGACCATCGATGCCAGCCCTCGAGCTGACCAGCCCGGCGTTCGACGACGGCGACCCGATCCCCGAGAAGCACACGGCGGACGGTGAGGGGAGCTCCCCGCCACTCCAATGGAGCTTCGTGCCGGAGGGGACCCGCACGCTCGCCCTGATCGTGCACGACCCGGACGCGCCCTCGGGTGACTTCGTCCACTGGCTCGCATGGAACATCGATCCCGACCCGGGCGGACTCGATGAGGACATGCCCGCTCCCGGACAGGGCACGCACGGCTTCGGCCGCCCCGGCTGGGCGGGCCCGTCACCGCCGCAGGGGCACGGCCCGCACCGCTACTTCTTCGAGCTCTACGCGCTCGACACCGACCTCGACCTCGAGCACGGGGCCGCGCGCGAGCAGCTCGAGGATGCGATCGACGGACACGTCCTGGCGAAGGCCCAGCTGATGGGCACCTACGAGCGGCGGTAGCTAGAGCGACTTCTCGTACAGCCGGTACTTCTTGACGATCTCGCCGCCCATACCCTCCATGGCGCGGTTCATGGGCTCGTTCGTCTCCAGGATCCAGCCCTGATCGCCGGCCTTCTGCGGCGTCGCCTTGGCGGTCTCGACGTGGAGGACGTAGAACCGTGCGGCGATCCCGGTGTGCTGGTACTCCGGCTTCACCCCGAGGGCGAAGACGCGGACCCGGTCGACCTTGCGCCTGCCGAGCAGGAAGCGAAGCCAGCCGATCGGCAGAAGACGGCCGTTCATCTTCTTCGTCACCTGGTTGACGTCCGGGAGGGTGAGCGCCGCGCCCACCGTCTCGCCGTCCTTCTCCGCGATGAAGGTCCAGCGCTCGTCGAGGACCTGCTTCAGGTTGGCGGCCTGGAACCGGATCTCCTCCTCGGTGACCGGGACAAAGCCCCAGTTCTTCTCCCAGGCCGAGTTGTAGACCTCCATGAAGCGGCCGATCTCCGCCTCCAG
>JBKPLC010000081.1:0-16486 GCA_046731495.1 Actinomycetota bacterium
CGCGAAGCACAAGTAGCTCCGGCCGACGCGGTCTACGCGACGACCGTGAGCGCCCCGGGGTCCACCGAGAAGCGCAGCTCGGTGTGCTCCCCGATGTAGTCGCCGTCCACCTGGACGGGGAAGGGGCGTGGCTGCCCGTCCCCGTCCATCGAGATCGAGCGGACGAATGCCTCGGTGACGTCGTCGAACTCGTCGATCTGGCGGTGCTTTGAGACGTGGAGCTTGCGGTTCAGGACCCGAGTCGCGATCGGCAGCATGTCCCGCTGCTTGGCGCGGTGAAGCAGCGCCATCGAGATGGTCCCGTCGTCCAGCCCGATGTCCTCGCAGATCCGGATCGGGAGGTTGGCGAAGTAGGTGAAGGGATCGGAGTTCTGCGCGATCGCGGTGACACCCTCCTGCTTCTCCCCGTCCACCTCGAGCTCGAGCTTGACGGGATCCCGGAGGTAGTGGCGGTAGAAGCCCGTGATTGCGGCCCAGGTGTAGTACCACTGCCGCGCGCGGGCCTTGAGACGGGGGTGCGCGTCGACCCGCTTGACCACGGTCGCGTCGAGACCCACCCCGCAGGCAAAGACGAAGTGGCGGCCGTTGCACCGGCCGAGGTCGATCTTGCGAGGGTGGAAGTCGTCCGCCAGCCCGATCAGGTGTTCGGTGGCGTCGACGACGTCGTTCGGGATGCCCAGCGTGCGGCAGACAACGTTGGTGGAGCCGCCGGGCAGCACGGAGACCGGGACGTCGGTGCCGGCTAGGCCGTTCGCCACCTCGTTGAGGGTGCCGTCGCCGCCGAACGCGACCACGATGTCGTAGCCGCCGGTTCGCGCTTCCCTGCCGATCTCGATGGCGTGCTCGGCCGCCTCGGTGTCGACCGCCTCGACCTCGTAGCGGGCCTGCAGCGCGTAGACCACGAGGTTCTTGAGCCTGTCGGAGACCGTCGTCGCGTAGGGATTGACGATGATCAGCATCCGCTTCTTCTCCGCGTCCGGGGTGAGCGGGACCGCTGGGGCTGCCGGCGCTGGCTCTCTCTGGGCAGGGGCGATCGTGGACACGCCTTTCTCCTAACCCCGGCTGAGCGCGGGGTTACCGCCCGGTATCAGGTCGCCTAGCTGGTCCGCGGGAAGGTCCGACGTCGCCTCGTAGCGGAGCACCTCGCCGTCCTCGACCTCCCGCACATGCCCGGCGTTCTCAAGGAGGTCGACGTGGCCGATCACCTCCGAGAGGGTGAGGAAGGCCTGGGTCACGGCGACGTCACCCCAGAGGGCCTGGGCGAGCTCGTGCCCGGTGCGCGGCTGCTCCGCGATCAGCCCGTAGAGCTTCTCGGCGCGCCGCTGGTGGAGCGTGAAGCGCTCCTCGATCAGCGCGGCATGGTCGGTGATCGGCTCGCCGTGCCCCGAGAGCACGATCTCGGCCGGCAGCTCCCGCGTCCTCTTCAGGGACTCGAGATAGGTGACCAGCGCCTGCGTGCGCTCGGATGATCCGTCGAGCGGCCGCGAGATCAGCGGGTTCGACGAGATGTGCTTGATCAGATGATCGGCGGCGATCAGGATGCGGCGGTCGGAATCCCAGAACACGGTGTCGGAGGGGCTGTGACCCGGCCGGTGTTGTACCTCCAGCCGGCGGTTGCGCCACTCCAGAGTCTCGCCGTCGGAGAGTGGCCTGGTCACCTTCGCCTTCGAGCCCCAGGCGCGGAAGCTCCCGGTCACCTGGCGCAGCGCAGTGACCACTTCCTCCGAGATGCCGTGACGCAGCATCAGCTCGGCGGCCTCGGCATCATCGCGATCGGCGTCCGCGCCGAAGTTCTCCACGAACGGAGCCAGGACGTCGAGCGCGGCGACTTCGGCGCCAGAGCGCTTGGCGATGATGTCCACCAGCCCGAGGTGATCGATGTGCTGGTGGGTGATGATCACCAGCTCCAGGTCCTCGATCCTGTGGCCGAGGGCATCGAGCTGGCGCTCCAGCTCATCCAGTGCCTTGCCGGAGTTCGGGCCCGAGTCGATCAGGGTGAGTGGCTCGTCCTCGAGCAGGTAGGTGTTGACGCGGCCCACCTGGAAGGGCGTCGGGATCCGCAGGACCTGAATGCCTGCGTCCGAGATCCGCTGCCAGACCTCGGCCGGAACTTCGCTCACGACCGAATGAGGCCGAGGACCTCGTCCCGCTTCGCCTCCATGTCCTCCCGGGAGGCGAGCGACTCGAGGTTGAGGCGGAGCAGCGGCTCGGTGTTGGAGGGGCGCACGTTGAAGTGCCAGTCCGGATAGTCGACCGATACGCCGTCCAGCCAGTCGATCTCCGCGTCGGAGTAGCGCTCGGCGATCTCGTGCATCTTCGCCTTCTGGTCCGCCACCTCCGAGTTGATCTCGCCGGAGATGAAGTACTTCGAGCGGAACTCGGACATCAGGTCGGTGAGCGAGCGGCTCTCGCGCGAGATCAGCTCGAGCATCAGCAGTGCCGGCATGGTCCCCGAGTCCGCGCAGTAGAAGTGGCGGAAGTAGTAATGACCAGAGACCTCGCCGCCGAAGGCGGCGCCGGTCTCCCGCATGCGGATCTTGAAAAAGGCGTGTCCGACGCGGCTCAGGTCGGACCTCCCGCCCGCGGCTGCGACCGTGTCCGGCACCGCGCGGCTCGAGCGCGGGTCGTAGAGGATCGTCGAGCCGGGCTCCTTGACGAGGGCGGCGCGGGCGAGCAGGGCGCAGACGAAGTCGCCGTCGCAGAAGCTCCCCTCGCCGTCGATGAAGAAGCAGCGGTCCGCGTCCCCGTCCCAGGCGATCGCGAGATCGAAGCCTCCCTGCTTGACCTGGGCGACGAGCTTGCGGCGGTTCTCCTCGAGGAACGGGTTCGGGCCGGCCTCCGGAAAGTCGCCGTTCGGCTCCCAGCGACTGGTGACGACCTCGACGTTGAGCTGGTCGAGGAGCGGGCCGACCATGGGGCCGGCCATGCCGTCGCTCCCGTCGGCCAGGATCCGGAGTGGCTCAATCGTGTCGGGCTCCACCACCGAGATCATGTGCTGGTGGAAGTCGGGGTAGATGTCGATTTCCTCGACCGTCCCGCCGCCGGGCGGATCGGGTAGGCCGGCCTCGATCTCGGCCCGGACGTCCTGGATGCCGGCGTCGCCGGAGAGCGCGAGGGCGCCCTCCCGCATCAGCTTCACCCCGGTGTAGCGCTTGGGGTTGTGCGAGGCGGTGACCATGGCCCCGCCGTCGAGTTCCCGCGAGCCGACGAGGAAGTAGCTCATCTCGGTGGCGATCTGGCCGGCGTCCAGGACCGACACGCCCTCCTCCACCAGGCCGCTGCGGACTCCGGCGGCCATCTCGGGCCCGCTCAGGCGCATGTCGCGACCGAGGCCCACCCGCAGCTCCGAAGGCTCCTTCTCCCGGAGCCGGGACAGTACCCGGGCGAAGGCGCGACCGATCAGGTGCGCGGTGTCCGCGTCGAGCTCCTCGCCGTAGACACCCCGGATGTCGTAGGCCTTGAAGATGCCGGCCGGGGGAGCGGTGATCGCCATCAGAAGGCCTCCCGGACGGTCTTGAAGCTGTCCTCCAGCGTCTGGTTCATGACCCTGGTGTCGCCGAGGACCGGCATGAAGTTGGTGTCGCCTCCCCAGCGCGGGACCACGTGCATGTGGATGTGATGCTCCACGCCGGCGCCCGCCACTCGTCCCTGGTTGAAGCCGACGTTGTAGCCGTGCGGCGAATAGCTGGTCTCGAGCGCGTTCATTCCGCGCTGGGCCAGGGACATCATCTCGGTGGTCGTCTCAGGGTCGAGGTCCTGGATCGTCGCGACATGCTCATACGGAGCCACCATCAGGTGCCCGTTCGTATAGGGGAACTTGTTGAGGATCACGAAGCAGCGCTCGCCGCGATGGACGATCAGGTTGGCCTCGTCGTCGCCGCCCTCGAGCGCGGCGCAGAAGATGCACTCCGACTCCTTGTCCTTGGAGGCGTCCTTCACGTAGGTGAGGCGCCATGGCGCCCAGATCCGCTGAGTGGCCACAGCCGGGGATCGTAAGTGCGCGCCATGCAGCGCGCGTTCGCGGCTAGCGGGCGTCGAGCCTGGCGCCAGTCAGTTCGCGCAGCTGCGGCTCCAGCCTCTCCGCCAGGTCTCTCCCTTCGCCCGGGTCGCGGAGGAGGAGGGCGAGCGATTCCCGCACCGCGCCGAGAAGAGCGGTGCGGTCAGGCCGCGTAGGGAGGCCTGGTCCCCCGTCTTCGAAGAGCTCGATCGCCCAGCGGAGGTACTGCTCCGCCTTCTGCACGTTCTCCCGCTCGATGTAGATCCTTGCGCGCAGGAGGTAGAGAACGCAGAGCCCGAATCGCTGCCGCGGGGTCTCAGCCAGCCGGCTCGTCGGCTCGCGCACCCGGTCCTCTACGGCCGTGCCGAAGAGCAGCCGGAAGTTGGGGCCGAGCGGTCCGAACCGTGCCGCGGGTGTGAAGGAGAGATCGACCTGGAGGTTCCCGGGAAGCAGAAACACCCTGTAGACGGTCGGGCCCACGTGGACGTCGAACAGGTCGGGCGCGTCGAGCTCGGCGTCGACGATGCTCGTCCAATCGGCGAGGACCTCGTCCACCGAGGCGTCGTCGGAGACCCCGAAGGTGAGGTCGAGATCGGACCAGCGGTCGACCCGCCGTGCCGCCTCGGCGCCGACGACGGCAGCCGCGACGATGCGCTGATCGGAGTGGGCGCGTTCGAGCAGTAGTCGGCGCGCGTGATCGCGCTGTTCGATAGTGAACATCGACGGCTTCGCCTGGTGGCCGCTAGAGCCAGCCGCGCCTGCGGAAGAAGGCGACCAACCCGACCAGCAGCACGAACATCACGGCCGCGACCTCCCAGAAGGCCGCGGTGCTCCCCTCGCCGGGTACCCGCACGTTCATGCCCCAGATGCTCGCGAGCAGCGTGAGCGGGAGGACGATGACGCTGATCGAGGTGAGCACGCGCAGGATGTCGTTGACCCGGTGCGAGATCACCGACTCGTTGGTGTCCTCGAGCGCCTCCACCACCTCCTTGTAGTTCTCGAGCATGTCCCAGATGCGCTCCTGGGCGTCGACGATGTCGTCGAAGTAGATCTCGAGGTCCATATCGGGGGAGAGGTAGCGCTCCTTGACTCGCTCGAGGTCGCGCAGGACGGGTCGCTGCGGGCGAATCACCTTGCGGAAGTTGATGATCTCCTGCTTGACGTTCGAGATGTCGCGCACGACCTCCTCGGAGCGGCCATCGAAGATCTCCTCCTCCAGCACGTCGAGCTTGTTGCCGATCTTGCGCAGCATCGGGAAGCAGTAGTCGAAGCCGTCGTCGACGATCCGGTAGAGCAGGTAGCCGGAGCCCCGTGAGAAGAGCTGCTCGCGGGTCTCCTCCTTCTGCCGGCAGCGCTCGAACAGGTACTCGACCGGCTGCAGGGGCTGGTTGGGGATCGACACCAGGAAGCCCGGGCCGACGAAGAGATCGAGTTCACCGGCCCCGAGGCGCCCGGCGGAGCTGTCGAAGATCGGGAAGTGCAGGACGATGAACAGGTAGTCGTCGTAGACGTCGATCTTCGGCCGCTGATTGCGCGAGAGGACGTCCTCGAAGTCGAGGGCGTGGAAGTCGAAGTTCTCCTCCAGCCAGGCTTGCTCGAGCGCGCCGGGGCGCTCGATCTTCACCCAGCGCAGCCCCTCGGCCGCGATCTCCTCGACGTTGGGCTGCTGCGGCTCAGGCGGAAGCGGCGCGACGAGCTCGCCGGCGCGGGTCCTTCGCAATCTGGGGCGAGGGAGGTTCGGCATCTTCCGGGGTGCTCATCGCTTGCAATTCCATGACCTCTTCCACTTTACGCCACGCCCATGGGCCATACGCAGGCGGACGCCCGGTTTTGCGCATGTAAATGCGGATTGAGGGCGTTGCTATATTCCTTCGTCACATACGAACCACATCAAGAGGGGTGGAGGGACTGGCCCGATGAAGCCCCGGCAACCCCCTCGGATTTCGGTCCGAGGAAGGTGCCAACTCCAGCAGGTGTCAAAGGACCTGGAAGATGTGGGAAGAGCGCTCCACTCAGGAACCTCCGCCCACATCAAGCCCGGCGGAGGTTTTTTCGTAGAGGAGCCCATGGCAGTCGAATCGCTCAAATGCAAGGAGTGCGGGACCGAGTATTCGCTCGACGCGCGCTACGTGTGCGAGCAGTGCTTCGGGCCGCTCGAGATCTCATACGACTTCTCCGACCTCGATCCCGAGGAGGCGCGGCGCAAGATCCAGGCTGGCTCCCGCGGGATCTGGCGCTACTCGGACTTCCTGCCGTTCGACGGGCGCCCCGGCGACCCGCTCGAGCCGGGGCTGACCCCGCTGATCCGTGCCGACCGGCTCGCCGAGCGGCTCGGGCTGGGGGAGCTCTGGATCAAGAACGACGCCGCGAACCCGACGCACTCCTTCAAGGACCGCGTCGTGGCCGTGGCGGTCGCCAAGGCCAAGGAGCTCGGCTTCGAGACCGTCGCCTGCGCCTCCACCGGCAACCTCGCCAACGCCGTGGCCGCGCACGCCGCCGCCGCCGGGCTCGACTCGTACGTCTTCGTGCCATCCGACCTCGAGGAGCAAAAGCTCCTCGCCACTGGCATCTATGGCACCAAGCTCGTCGGGATCCGGGGCACCTACGACGACGTCAACCGGCTCTGTACGGAGCTCAGCCAGACGCACCCGTGGGCCTTTGTCAACGTCAACCTGCGCCCGTATTACTCCGAGGGCTCCAAGACCCTGGCCTTCGAGACGATCGAGCAGCTGGGCTGGAAGCTCCCCGACCGCGTCGTCGCGCCCATCGCCTCGGGCTCGATGTTCACCAAGCTCGCCAAGGGGATGAGCGACTGGCTCGAGCTCGGTCTGGTCGAGGGCGAGCTCCCCACCTTCTGCGGCGCGCAGGCGCTGGGCTGTTCGCCGGTTGCCACCGCCTTCTCGGAAGGCTGGGAGGTCTGCAAGCCGCAACGACCGGACACGATCGCGAAGAGCCTCGCGATCGGCGACCCGGCCGACGGGCCGTACGCGCTCGATCTGGCCCGCTCGACTGACGGCGTGATCGAGTCCGTGACCGACGACGAGATCCGGGCCGGCATCCGGCTGCTCGCCGAGACCACCGGTGTCTTCACCGAGACCGCCGGCGGGGTCACGGTGGGCGTCTTGGCAAAGCTGGCCGAGGCGGGCGCGATCGACCGCGGTGAGCGCGTGGTCGCTTACATCACGGGCGAGGGACTAAAGACCCTCGATGCGGCGCGAGAGACGTTCCGGATGCACGAGATCGATCCGACGCTGGACGCCTTCGAGAGCGAATTCGCGGGCGCGGAGGTCTCCGCCTAGGCGTCGCCCGAGGGGGAGCGATGACTAAGATCTCCGGCCCACGATGAGCGTCACGGTCAAGATCCCAGCGCAGCTCCGCGCCGCCACCGGTGGTGAGGGTGAGCTCGAGGTCGAGGGCTCGACGGTCGGCGAGGCGCTCGACGCCGTCTTCGACCAGCACGACGGACTCCGCGAGCGGATCACCCAGGACGGGGACCTGCGGCGGTTCGTCAACGTCTACGTCTCCGGCGAGGACATTCGCTTCCAGGACGGCCTCGAGACGCAGGTCTCGGATGGCGACGAGGTGACGATCCTGCCCGCCGTCGCCGGCGGCTGACGCTCGGCCGATTCGCGGGGGACCGGGTCGGGTAGTGAGCGGGCCGTGAGGAGAGTCGCGACATTGCTGGCGATGCTCGGATTACTCGGGCTGCTCGTGGCGCCCGCCGAAGCGAAGAAGCGTCACAGCCACAAGCCGGCGGGAGTCAAGGGTGTCGTCCTGAGCTCCACCTGTTACGGCCCCTGCGTCGAGCCGCCGCCGACGCAGCCGGTCTACTCCGGGCCGGTCACTGTCACCGTTAAGCGCGCGAGCGACGGCGCCACGGTCGCCAGCAAGGCGGTGAGCGACGGCCACTTCCGGATGCGGGTGAAGCGAGGCATCTATGACGTCAGCTCGGTTCCGCCGAACCCGCCCACCTGCCAGCCGACGCCGGAGACCGTCTGTCCGGCTTCAGGCGTCGCGGGCGCCGCGATCGTTGCGCCCTGCCTGATGGGCGAGACCAAGCGGGTCAAGGTGCGCCGCCACCACTTCACCTACGTGGAGCTCCACGTCAGCAACGTCTGCATCGTCTGAGCCGAAGTCAAGGCCCGCTCGGCAGCCGCAGGAGCCTCCCAGCCGCCGCCAGCAGGCCCACCGGGATGCGCTCTCGCGCCCGCCCCATGGCGAAGGTGTCCGGAAACTTCTGGAATTGCATCGCCATGATCATCGGCACGCGAGGGTCGCGAAGACCCTTGACGCCGGCGGCTTCCAACGCGCCCGCGGCGCTCTCGATGAAGTCCTCGAAGCTCTTCGCCGGGCGGTGCCAGTTCTTGACCCGAATCGTCTCCTTGGTCGGGTTCTTGAACGTGTGCAGCGCTCCGACCGGCACCGAGGCGGACTCTCCCGGCCCTAGGGAGCTCCACTCGCCGTCGACCATCACGTCGAAGCGCCCCTCGATCACCTCGTACTCCTCGATTTGGCTGGGATGGACGTGGGGCGGAGGCGCGAAGGTTCCCGCCGGGAAGACGAACTCCATCTCGACGTACTCCCCGTTGGTTTCGACGGCCGAGCGCCTGACGATGTAGACGCTGCCGTCGATCATCTCGAAGCGGTCTCCTGCCTCGGCCATCTCGGAACTCCTCGTACGCCCGCCGTCGCGAAGCGCTCGGCGGAGCCCTGGCTTAAGCCGGAAGCCCCTGGGCGTTGTCCTCGCTCACCTCGAAGAACTCGTTGGTGGCGATTCCCTGGGTGGCGCCGTCAACGAACTCCCGTACCGAGTCGACCGAGTCTGCCTTCCAGACGCAGATCGCGCGCTTACCGTCGGGACTCGGTGCCACCGTCGGAAGCTCGAGGCTTTCCGGCAGCTCAGGCTGATTTCCCCAGAACGTGTCCGGGTCGTTGATGTCGTGAATCGCGATGACGTACATCTGCCTCTCCCATCTTCCCCACTGCCCCCTTCAACGAGAACCTCTCGCATCCACCGCCAGGATGCAAGGGGAAGCGCGCCCGGCAGGATTCGAACCTGCGACTTCTGCCTCCGGAGGGCAGCGCTCTATCCACTGAGCTACGGGCGCGGGAGGGGCAAGTGTAGGACCGCCCCGGGCGGGGGTGCCCGCCCGGGTGGGGCGTTGCTTTCTACGCTAGGCGCGTTATGGACCTGAACGTCGTCTTCCTCGGGACCGGCGGCTCCGTGCCCTCCGCGCGGAGGGCCACCGCATGCGTGTTGATCCGGTCCGGCGGGGCGCGCATCCTTGTGGACGCGGGGGAGGGGGCCCAACGGCAGATGATCAACTCGACCGGCCTGATCCAGGTGGACGACGTCTACATCACCCACTTCCACGCCGACCACTACCTGGGCCTGCCGGGCCTGCTCAAGACCTACGACCTGCTGGAGCGGCAGAAGCCGCTGCGGATCATCGGCCCACCGGGGCTGATCGAGCTGTTCGAGGCGCTGCGGCGGATCTTCGGCAAGCTCCGCTACGGGGTAGAGCTGATCGAGCTCCAGCCCGGGGAGGGGCTCGAGCATGATGGCTTCGAGATGCGGGCCTTCGGCGTCGAGCACCGGATGCGGGCGCTCGGCTACGCCTACGTCGAGCCGCAGCGACCCGGACGCTTCGACGTGGACGCCGCGAAGGGGCTCGGCATCACCGACCCGCACGACTTCGGCCGCCTGCAGCGGGGCGAGACGATTTCAGTTGATGGCTCGGAGATCCGCCCGGAGCAGGTGCTGGGCGAGCCCCGGCAGGGCCGAAAGATCGTGATCACCGGGGACACAGGCCCGTGCGAGATGACCCGCGTCGCCGCTCACGCAGCGCAGCTCCTCGTCCACGACGGGACCTTCGCCCTGGAGGAGTCCGCCCGGGCACTCGACACCGGCCATTCCGTCGCGCGCGACGCTGCGCAGCTGGCGTCCGAGGCGGAGGTCGAGATGCTCGCGATCGTCCACGTCTCCTCCCGCTACAACGTCTCGGCGGTGCTCAACGAGGCGCGCGAGGCCTTCCCCAACACGTTCGCGCCGCGCGACTTCGACCTGGTCGAGATCCCGTTTCCAGAGCGCGGGGAGCCGCGCCTCGTCCAGGAGGGCGCCAAGCAGCGGCCGGAGCCGCAGGCGGAGCCGCTCCCGATCCCGGGCGACTAGCCCGAGCCCGCAACGCCTGCGATCGCCTCGGCGACCGCGGGCGCCTGATCCTCCTGGAGGAAGTGCTTCGCGGGGATCACCTTCGTCTCGACGTCCAGGACCTGCTCGAAGGCGCGGCGGCGGTCCTCGCCGAGAGCGGGGTCGCGGTCCGCCCACAGGATCGTCGCCGGCCAACCCGCCTCTCTGAGGCCCTCTGAGTAGAAGCGCTCCTTGTCCTCGGTCAGCTCGAAGCCCCGCACGATCCTCCGGAAGGAGCGCCCGCCGCCGTCACGGTGGAGCAGTGCGATGTGCGCGTCCACCTCGTGCGCCGGGGTCGCCGAGCGGTCGCCGATCCCCTGCAGATAGAAGAGCCAGCGCGCGACCGGCGGACGGATGGTCGTGACCCAGAGAGGCCCGAGGAGCGGCGGCCTCGCCAGGTCCATGCTCCACACGCGCCGGAAGTGAGCGACGTCAATGAGGGTGTCGAGGACGGTGATCGAGGCGATCCGATCGCGGTTTCGGAGCGCCCACTCGAGCCCGATCGGACCCCCGATGTCGTGCAGCACCAGATGGCAGCGCCCGATCCCCAGGCCGTCGATTGCCTTGCCGGTCCAGCGGCCGAGGCCCGACCAGCTGTAATCGAAACCCTCGGGCTTCTCGGCCAGACCAAGTCCCGGCAGATCGAACGCCACCCCGCGGAGCCCGCGCTCGGCCAGCAGCGGCAGGACCTTCCGGTAGAGAAACGAGCTCACTGGAATGCCGTGCATGAGCACGACTGGATCGCCGTCGCCCTCCTCGCGGACGAAGCTCCGAACGCCGCCGGCCTCGAACTCCCGGCCGGCTGACCGGTGCCGCTCGATCGCCTCCGCAACTTGCGGCTTCACGGTCGGAGATCGTCGCATGCCGCTGCTACGCTGGCGCGGCAAGCCCCTTTAACCACGGTCCCGTGAGGCCGGGAAGGAGCAGCAGCATGAGCGACGAGAAGGTCGTGCTCGATCACGACGATCTACGGCGGACGCTGGTCCGTATCGCCCACGAGATCGTCGAAAAGAACCAGGACTCCGAGCGGCTCGCGCTGGTCGGCATCCACACGCGCGGTGCCGTCATCTGCCGCCGCATCCACGCGCTGGTCGGCGAGCTCACCGGCGCCGAGGTGCCGCTGGGCGACCTCGACATCTCCTTCTACCGCGACGACATCGAGCGGCGCGAGCCCCGCGACGCCCCTGTCGTCCACGACAGCCACTTGGACTTCGAGTTCGAGGGCCGCACGATCGTGCTCGTGGACGACGTCCTCTACACCGGCCGCACGGTGAGGGCCGCGATCGACGCCCTCTTCGACTACGGGCGGCCGGCGCGTGTCCAGCTTGCCGTGCTCGCCGATCGCGGACACCGCGAGCTGCCGATCCGCCCGGACTACGTCGGCAAGAACCTGCCGACGGCGCCCGGCGAGCGGGTGAACGTGCGGCTCGAGGAGACGGATGGGGTGGACGAGGTCGCGATCACGCCCGCAGCTGCTACGACGGCGACGAGGGAGGAGTCATGAAGCACCTGCTCGGGGTCGACCGGCTCTCTCGCCAGGAGATCGAGCGCATCCTCGACCGCGCGGAGAGCTTCGCGGAGGTCGGCCGTCGCGACATCAAGAAGGTGCCGACCCTGCGCGGCCGCACCATCGTCAACCTCTTCTACGAGGCCAGCACGCGCACGCTCTCTTCATTCGAGCTGGCCGCCAAGCGCCTCTCCGCCGACGTGGTCAGCGTCAAGTCAGCGGGCTCCTCCGTCGACAAGGGCGAGTCGCTCAAGGACACGGTCGCGACGCTCTCGGCCTACGACCCGGCGGCGATCGTGATTCGCTCGCCGCACGCCGGAGCCGCCGACCTGGTCGCACGCTGGACCGAGGCGTCGGTGATCAACGCCGGTGACGGCAAGCACGAGCACCCCACCCAGGCCCTGCTCGACGTGTACACGCTACGACGCCGGATCGAGTCGCTCGAGGGAGCGAAGATCTGGATCGTCGGCGACGTGCTCCACAGCCGCGTGGCCCGCTCCTGCCTGCTCGCCTTCCAGAAGATGGGGGCGGAGGTCACTGTCTGCGGTCCGCCCACGCTGATCCCGCGGGATATGGAGACCCTCGGCTGCGAGGTCGCCTACGACCTCGACGGGATCGATGGGGCGGACGTCATCTACGCGCTCCGCATGCAGCGCGAGCGGATGAGCGAGAGCTTCGTCCCCTCGCTGCGCGAGTACGCGACGCGCTACCAGATCGACTCGCGCCGTCTCAGCCCGCGGCAGCTCCTCATGCACCCCGGCCCCGTGAACCGCGGCGTCGAGCTGGCGGACGAGGTGATCGATTCGCCGCAGTCGCTGATCACGACCCAGGTCGAGAGCGGGCTCGTGGTCCGGATGGCCGTCCTCTACGAGCTGCTCGCCGGCACCGACCGGGCGCGGCCCGAGCGCGGCCCGGCGCCCGCCGACACCCCGACGATCGGGCAGCCGGCATGAACGTCTCGGCGAACGGGGCGGAGGGCGCTCGGCGGCCCGAGACGCTGATCGCGCGGCAGGGCCCGTCGGCGACCCTGATCGTGCGCGGCGCCCGCCTGTTCGACCCGCGGGTCGGACTCGACGTCACCCGGGACCTGGTCGTCCGCGACGGCCGCATCGCCGAGCTCGCCGAGCCGGGCGGCGCCCCGGGGGTCGAGGGGGCCGAGGTGGTGGACGCCGAGGGACTGCTGGTGGTTCCCGCCTTCGTCGATCCGCACGTTCACTTCCGGGTCCCGGGCCAGGAGCACAAGGAGGATCTCGAGACCGGCACGCGCTCCGCCGCCGCCGGTGGCTACTGCGCCGTGATCGCCATGGCCAACACCTCACCGCCGATCGACTCCGCGGCGGTGCTCGGTTCCGTTCGGGACCGCGCCGAGCGCGAGGCCTCGATCCCGGTCGGGTTCGTAGCGAACGTGACCCGGGGCATGGCCGGGACCGAGCTCAGCGAGATGGCTGAGCTCCATGACGCCGGAGCAATCGGGTTCTCCGACGACGGTCTTCCGATCGCCGACGCCAACGTGCTGCGACGCGCGCTCCAGTACCAGCGGCTCGCCGGCGGCGTGATCGCGCTGCACGAGGAGGACCCTGATCTCTCCGCCCGGGGAGTGATGAACGAGGGCGAGGTCTCCGCGGTGCTCGGGATGGCGGGCGTGCCGGGCGTCTCCGAGTCGACGATGATCGCGCGCGACTGCTCGCTCGCTCTCTACGAACGGGCGCGGGTGCACGTCCAGCACCTCTCCGCGCGCTCCTCCGTCGAGGAGATCGCCCGGGCGAAGGCCGCCGGCGTGATGGTCACCTGCGAGGCGACCCCTCACCACCTGACGCTCACCGACGAGGCGGTTCGCAGCCTGGATGCCCGTTTCAAGATGAATCCCCCGCTGCGCGCCGAGGACGACCGTCAGGCGCTGCTCGACGGGCTCCGCGACGGCACGATCGACTGCGTCGCGACGGACCACGCTCCGCACGCGGCCGAGGAGAAGGAGGTCCCCTTCGAGGAGGCGGCCTGGGGCGTCACCGGTCTCGAGACCGCTTTCTCGGCGCTCTACACCGACCTCGTCATCCCAGGTGTCATTCCGCTCGAGCTGCTGGTGGAGCGGATGACTTGCGGCGGCGAGCCCTTCGGGATCGCGGCACCGGTCATCGAGGCCGATGCGGTCGCCAACCTCGCGCTGATCGACCCCGAGCTCACCTGGACGGTCGGCGAGGAGGGCTACGAGAGCCGCTCCTTCAACAACTGCTTCGCCGGCCGCGAGCTGACCGCGCGGGTCCTGATGACGGTCGCCGAGGGCCGGGTCGCGTACCGGCAGCGGAGCTTCGCCCTCGGAGTCGCCGGATGAGCAAGCTCGCGGCCGACCGAACGACCCTGGTCGTGATCGACGTCCAGGAGGGCTTCCGCAAGGCGGTCCCGGACTTCGATCAGGTCGCCAAGGCGACGGCCACGCTGATCGAGGGCGCCGATGCGATCGGGATCCCGGTCGTGGTCACGGAGCAGTACCCGAAGGGGCTGGGGGAGACCGCGCCGGAGGTCGCAGAGCATCTCCCCGAGAGCGCCGAGCCGCTCGAGAAGGTCTGTTTCTCGGCCGCGGACGCCGAGGGCTTCGATCTCGGCGGGCGCGACCAGGCGCTCGTCTGTGGCATCGAGACCCACGTCTGCGTCAACCAGACCGCGCACGATCTGATCGACTCCGGCGTCGAGGTCCACATCGCCGAGGACGCGGTCGCCTCCCGGACCGAGGCGAACAAGCGGATCGGGCTTCAGAAGATGATGCGGGCGGGAGCAGAGGTCACCAGCGTCGAGACCGCCCTCTTCGAGCTGTTGGGCGCGGCCGGTACCGACGAGTTCAGGCGGGTCCAGAAGCTGATCCTGGAGTACGCCCCGAACCCGGAGATGGTGGGATGAGCGGCTACGTCCTGCTCGAGGACGGCACCCGCTTCGACGGTGAGCTGCACGGCTCCGGCGGTGAGGTCACGGGGGAGGTCGTCTTCAACACGTCGATGACCGGCTATCAGGAGGCCGTCACGGACCCCAGCTACGCCGGCCAGATCATCACGTTCACCTATCCGCTGATCGGCAACTACGGCGTTTCGGTCGACGCGATGGAATCGGATCGCGTCCAGGCTCGCGGCGTGATCATGCGGGAGGGCAAGAACGGCGAGGACGCCGCCACCGCCGAGGGTGGCTGGCTCGACTGGCTCCGCGACTGCGGCGTGCCGGCGGTCGGTGGGATCGACACGAGGGCCCTCGTCCGCCACATCCGCGATCGCGGAGCGATGCGGGGCGGGATCTTCGCGGCCGAGCTGAGCGAGGCGGAGGCCCGGCAACGGATCGAGGCCGAGCCCTCGATGGAGGGAGCGGACTTCGCCCGGCAGGTGACGCCCGATGCCCCGGTGGAGGTGGACGGTGATGGCCCACACGTGGTCGGCATCGACACGGGCATCAAGCTCTCGATCGTCCGCCAGCTGCGGGAGCGGGGCTGCCGGGTGACGCTGCTCCCCTGCGACGCCTCGGCCGAGGACGTGCTCGCCCGCGACCCGGACCTGGTCTTCCTCGCCAACGGCCCGGGCGACCCGGGCGCACTGGACTACGTCGTCGAGAACGTCCGTGGCGTGATCGGCAAGAAGCCGGTGGTCGGCATCTGCCTCGGCCACCAGCTGCTCTGCCGCGCCGTCGGCCTCGAGACCTACAAGCTGCCCTTCGGCCACCGGGGCGCGAACCACCCGGTCAAGGACCTCGAGACCGGGCGGATCGACATCACCTCGCAGAATCACGGCTTCGCGGTGCTCGGCCCCGGTGGCGATCAGACGATCCAGGGCGACGAGCCGGTCCGATGGGAGACGGACTTCGGCGAGGCCGAGCTCTCCCACCTGAACCTCTACGACCGCACGGTCGAGGGACTGGTGTTGAAGGACGTCCCCGGCTGCACCGTCCAGTACCACCCGGAGGCTGGCCCCGGCCCGCACGATGCCCGCTACCTCTTCGATCGATTCCTGGAGATGGCCGACAAATGAGCGCTGCCGATGACGTTATTGCCGCGTTCGATCCGGCCTTCGATGCGCTTGAGCGTGGGGACGTCGAGGGTTTCATCGAGGTCGTTGGCAACCTGATGGCACCGGACTGCGTTTTCCGCTCCGGGATCGGCTCGGCCGTTGGCGGCGGCACCTACGACGGCGTCGAGGGAGTCCGCGAGTGGTTCGATGACCTCGTTTCCACGACTTCCGAGCGCAGTTGGCGAAACCGCCGCAGCGAAAAGCATGGCGACAACGTCGCCGTCTTCCTTGCCGACTTCGAGTTCACCGGCGCGGGCAGCGGAGTCCCGGTTTCGAGCGAGACTGCCTCCGTCTACAGGCTCGAGAATGACCTCGTCGTGCGCGTCACGAGCTTCACGTCGTACGACGAAGCCCGCCGCTTCACGGAGTCGCTTGTTGCCTAGGCGCGACGACATCCGGAAGATCCTGCTGATCGGGTCCGGGCCGATCGTGATCGGGCAGGCGGCGGAGTTCGACTATTCCGGCGTGCAGGCCTGCAAGGTGCTGCTCGAGGAGGGCTACGAGGTCGTCCTGGTCAACTCGAACCCGGCGACGATCATGACGGACCCGGAGTTCGCCGACCGCACCTACATCGAGCCGCTGCTGCCGGGGCCGGTCGGAAAGGTGATCGCGCGAGAGCGGCCGGACGCGCTGCTGCCGACGCTGGGCGGCCAGACCGCCCTCAACCTCGCCAAGGCGCTCCACGACGACGGCACCCTCGAGCGCTTCGACGTCGAGCTGATCGGCGCGAACTACGAGGCGATCCACCGCGC
>JBKPLC010000082.1:0-42072 GCA_046731495.1 Actinomycetota bacterium
ACCCGCAGGCGCAGGTCGTGCGGCGCGTGGGTGTCGGCGACGGCGGCGTCGATGATGCCGACGAGCCGCCGCCGGCGTTCCAGGGCGGCCGCGAGCCCGGGGTCGCCCGCGGCCCGCGCCTGCAGCTCGGCGCTGCGCGCCGGCTCGACCCGGCCGTCGAGGAACGCGGCGAGCTCGGCGGCGTCCTCGTCGCCCAGGTCGGGCTCGGGTGGCTGTGGTCGGCTCATCGTTCCTCTGGACGCCGGCCCCGTGGCCGCTATTCCCACCGGCCGGTCATGCGCGCAGCGCCTCCGCAGCCTTGCCCCGCGCCCGGTACAGCCGGCTCATCACCGTGCCCAGCGGGACGCCCAGCGCGTCCGCGGTCTCCTCGTAGGTCAGGCCGGCGACGTCGACGGCCACCAGGACGTCGCGCTGCTCGTCGGCGAGCCCGGCGATGACGGCGAACACCTCGCGCGTCGCCACGATCGTGGCCGGCGACGCCGACTCCGGAGCGATCGCGCGGGGCTCGTCGTCCTCCAGCGGCGCGGTCTGCGGGCGCCGGCCGCGCGCCCGCAGCGTCGAGACGAACGTGTTGCGCAGCACCCGCAGCAGATACGGCATCGGATCGTCGCCCTCGATCCGCCGCGGCTTGGCCAGGACGCGGACGAACGTCTCCTGCACGAGGTCCTCGGCGTCCTCGCGCGACCCGCACAGCGCCCAGGCCGCGCGGTAGAGGCGGTCGAGATGGTCCCCCAACGCCGCGGCACGCAGCTCCGGGCTCACAGCCCGATGGTCTCACCGGCGACGGCGGTGTGGGGCGCGTCACAGAGCGAGGCGGTGACGGAATGCGCGGCGGCGGCGCGCGTCTTCAGCGCCCAACACCAACGACGCAGAAGGAGAGGACCCATGCATCGCCGATTCCGCCGCCGTTCCAGCGCCCTCGTGGGCGCCGCGCTCGCGCTGGGCCTGGCCGCCGCGGCCCCCGCGGGCGCCACGGCGCCGATCCCCGCCAACGACGAGACGACCATCGCCGCGCCGCCACCAATCCCGGCCATCCAGGACCCGGACGTGGCCGTCGACCTGCAGGTGCTGGCCCCCTGCGCGACGCAGAAGGAACTCGATGCACTGCGGGATTCCCTGGCCGACCGGGGTGCCGGCGCCGCGCGCCGGGACGTCCGCGTCAACTGCCAGGACGGGCGGACGCGCATCGGCATCTTCCCCGGCGTCCTGCCGGTCTCCCCGGAGCTCTCGGGCGCCCGTGACGCGGGACTCGCCCGCATCGACCTCGCCCGCAACGCCCGCAGCGCGATCCGGGTGAACGGCCGGGTCACCGACCTCCTCCAGAGTCAGGTCCAATCGGCCCTGCTGGACCAGGAGACTTCGTCCCTGAAGTTCCGGATCTTCGGGCCCGACGGCCCGCGCGTACGGTTCGTCGCCCCCGACACCGTCGTCACGACCGTCAAGGGCAAGGACACCAGGCCGTTCCCCGACCTGAGCTTCACGACCACGATCACGGACCGGCTCTCGGTGCAGGACGGCGCCGTGCGGTGCACGACGACCACACGGACCAAGGCCGGCACCCGGGTCCACACCACGCTCTTCGCCCTCTCGCTGCTGACCGCTCCCGCCAACGGCGGCGTGCTGGCCGCCGGCTTCGGGGCGCAGCTCGCGCTGATCCAGCACGGCATCGCAACCCAGAACGCCAAGCAGAGCGCCGCCGGGCCCGGCTGCCTGCTCGCCCAGCAGGTCCTCCCCCGGGACATCGAGCTCTCCGGTGGCCGCCGGCTGGTGTTCGACTACGCGAGCGCGGGCGTCGAGAACGGCGGCCTGGTCGCCCGCTTCATCCCGCGACTGGCGCCGGCCGCCGCCTAGGGCGGCAGCACACCACCGGGCGAGCGACGCGGGCGGGCGCTACCGCCGTCCGCCCGCGTCGTCGCCCTCGCGGATGTCCCGGGCGACGCGCTCCTTGAAGGGCTCCAGCTTTTCGTACAGCTCGTCCGGGGGGATCGCCTTCTTGGGCTCCGACGTCCCTAACAGCCACGGAGCGGCTTCGACGGCGGTCCCCCACGCGACCTCGTCCGCGTCGCCGGGCCCGGCGCCGGCCTCCCCGCCGGGCGCTTCGGCGGCCGCGATGGCGTCCAGGTAGACGTTCTGGAAGCCGTTGCGCTCCTCCTCGTGGAAGGTGATGTGCGCCCGGCGGCCCGAGAACCGCTCGGCCTCCTCGCCGATGCGCGGCCGGAACGTCGTGTACTCCTTGCCCGCGTCGTCGGCCAGGACCCAGCGGGTCTTGCCGGACCGCGTCTCGACGCGCCGGACGTCGCGCACGAGGACCTCCGCCTCCATGCTGCTTTGGTACCCGATGAGGACATGCCCACGCCCGCCGCCATCCAGCGCACGTACCTGGTGCTCATGCTGGGCAACACGCTGGCGGCGTCGCTCATCTGGGGCATCAACACGATCTTCCTGCTCGACGCCGGGCTGTCGAACCTGGAGGCCTTCGCCGCCAACGCGTTCTTCACGGGCGGGATGGTGCTGTTCGAGGTGCCGACCGGGATCGTCGCCGACACCGTCGGGCGGCGCATGTCGTACCTGCTCGGCACGCTCACGCTGAGCCTCGCGACGCTGCTCTACGTGCTGCTGTGGCAGGTCGAGGCGCCGTTCTGGGCGTGGGCCCTCGCGTCACTGCTCATCGGCCTCGGCTTCACGTTCTTCTCGGGCGCGGTCGAGGCGTGGCTCGTCGACGCGCTCGCGGCGACCGGCTTCGACGGCCCGCTCGAGTCCGTCTTCGGGCGCGGCCAGGTCGTCACGGGCGTGGCCATGCTCACGGGCTCGGTCGCCGGCGGGTTCGTCGCGGAGCAGGTCGGCCTCGGCGCGCCGTTCGTGCTGCGCGGCGCCATCCTGGTCGTGATGTTCGGGGTCGCCTTCGGGCTCATGCGTGACCTCGGTTTCACACCGGCCCGAGGCGACCGCCCGCTGCAGGCGATGCGCAAGATCGCTTCGGCCTCGATCGAGTACGGCTGGCGCGTGCCCGCCGTGAAGTGGCTGACCGTCCAGTCGCTGTTCACGGGCGGCGTCGGGGTCTACGGCTTCTACGCCCTGCAGCCCTACCTGCTCGAGCTCTACGGCGACCCGGACGCCTACCAGATCGCCGGCCTCGTGGCCGCGATCGTCGCCGGGGCGCAGATCATCGGCGGGATCGCGGCGCCCCGGATCCGCGCGCTCTTCCACCGCCGCACCTCGGCGCTCATCGCGACGGCCGCGCTCAGCTCCCTGACGCTCGCCCTGATCGGCCTCGCGGAGGACTTCTGGGCGGTGCTCGCCCTGATCGTCTGCTGGGGTCTGCTGTTCGCGGCGGCCAGCCCGATCCGCCAGACCTACCTCAACGGCCTGATCCCGTCGTCCGAGCGGGCGACCATCCTGTCGTTCGACTCGATGATGAGCTCGACCGGCGGCGTGTGGGCCCAGCCCGCGCTGGGCCGCGCGGCAGACGCCTGGGGCTATGCGCCGACGTACCTCATGAGCGCAGGGATCTCGATCCTGGCCCTGCCGTTCCTGGTGTTGTCCCGTCGCCAGAATGCGCCGGCCGACCGCATCGACGCTGCGGAGCCCGGCGTGGCGCCGCAGCCCGCCTGAGCGGCGCCCGTAACGGATCCGCCGCTCCCCGGACCTCACGGGCCATGAACCGTGCGCTCGCCTTCACGCTCACCATCGTCGTTCTGGCGGCTGCCGGCTGCGGCGACGACGGGGACGGCGCCGCGCCGGCCGACGCCATGGCCAAGGCCCCGGCGGCGCCCGTCGTCCGCACGCCGATGACCGCCCCTCGGCCGGCGCCCCGCCGGGGCACGACCATCCGCGTCGTCGACTCGCAGTTCGGCCGGATCCTCGCCGCCCGCCGCGGGCAGGCCGTGTACCTCTTCGACAAGGAGACGTCGGCGCGCAGCCGCTGCTACGGGGCCTGTGCGAAGGCCTGGCCGCCCGTGCTGACGAAGGGCCGGCCGGTCGCCGGCAGCGGTGCGAAGGCGATCCTGCTGGGCACGACCCGCCGCCGCGACGGCACGCGCCAGGTCACCTACCGCGGACAGCCGCTCTACTACTACGTCGCCGACGCGCCCGGCCGCGTGCTCTGCCACGACGTCGAGGAGTTCGGCGGCACGTGGCTCGTGCTGCGGTCGAACGGCAGGGCGGTCGCCTGACCCCCCTCAGGCGTCGAAGTACAGCGCGAACTCCCAGGGGTGCGGGCGCAGCCTGATCTCGTCGACCTCCTCGCGGCGATGCTCGACGTAGGCGTCGATCAGGTCGCGCGTGAAGACGTCGCCGGCCAGGAGGAAAGCGTGGTCGGCCTCGAGCGCGTCGAGGACGCGGTCCAGCGAGGTCGGGACCTGCGGGATGTCGCGGGCGGCGTCGGGCGGGAGGTCGTAGAGGTTCGCGTCGACCGGGTCCGGCGGCTCCGTCGCGTTCCGGATGCCGTCCAGGCCGGCCAGCAGCAGCGCCGAGAACGCGAGGTACGGGTTCGCGGTCGGGTCAGGCGAGCGGAACTCGACGCGCTTGGACTTCGGCGAGTCGAAGTAGACGGGGATCCGCACCGCCGCCGAGCGGTTGCGCTGGGAGTACAGCAGGCTGACGGGCGCCTCGAAGCCGGGCACGAGGCGCTTGTAGGAGTTCGTCGTCGGTGCGCAGAAGGCCAGGAGCGCCGCCGCGTGGGCGAGCAGCCCGCCGACGTAGTGGCGCGCGGTCTGGGACAGGCGGCCGTACCCCTCGGCGTCGTACATGAGCGTCTCGCCGCTGCGCCACAGCGACTGGTGCGTGTGCATTCCCGACCCGTTCTCCTCGAAGATCGGCTTGGGCATGAACGTCGCGGTCTTGCCGGCCTGGCGGGCGACGTTGCGCACGACGTACTTGTAGACCTGCATCGCGTCGGCCATCCGCAGCAGCGGCTCGAACCGCAGGTCGATCTCGGCCTGCCCGGGCCCGCCGACCTCGTGATGGTGGACCTCGACCGTCACGCCCATGCGCTCGAGCGTCAGCGCCATGCGCCCGCGCAGGTCGGCCAGCGTGTCGAGCGGCGGCGCGGGGAAGTAGCCGCGCTGCGAGCGGTTCGTGTAGGCGAGGTTGGGCAGCGGTCGCTCGCCGTCGGTGGCGAAGCCGGCGCCCGCGTTCCAGTAGCCCTCGGAGGAGTCGACCTCGTAGAAGCCGCGGTTGGGCGCCTGCCCGTAGGCGACGTGGTCGAAGATGTAGAACTCGGCCTCGGGGCCGAAGTAGGCGGTGTCGGCGATGCCGGTGTCGCGCAGGTGGCGCTCGGCCTTGCGGGCCACGTGGCGCGGGTCGCGCGAGTACCACTCCCCCGTGACGGGGTCGCGCACGTCGCAGACCAACGAGAGGGTCGGCTGCTCGTGGAACGGGTCGATCGTCGCCGTGGCGGGATCGGGCACGAGCAGCATGTCCGACTCGCTGATCTCCTGGAACCCGCGGATGGAGGAGCCGTCGAAGCCCACGCCGTCGGTCAGGAGGTCCTCCTCGAGCTCGCGCGCGGCGACGGCGAAGTGCTGCCAGGTGCCGGGCAGGTCGGTGAACTTCAGGTCGACCAGCGACACCTGGTGGTCGCGCGCGAAGCGCACGACGTCGTGCGCGCTCGGCTCGTCCCCGGCCTGCGCGCGCAGCGCCAGCGACGGTGCGCTCGACCCGGCGTGAGGATCGGTGGCGGACATGGGCGACTCCCCTCGGTCGTGACAGGGCGAGCGTAGTCCCTCCCGCGCGTCGCGTGGGCCATGGAAGGGGTTCCGTCTCGCCCAGCCCGTATTCCTCCGGACCCCGGGGCCAGGTTGAACGCATGCGGGCTGCGAACGCGTGGCACGACCATGACGTGACGGAGCAATCGCAGGCGACGCACCGCGCGCTGGTGTATCAGGACCAGGGCCGGTTCGTCGACGCCGTCTGCGGATTCGTCCGCGAGGGCCTCGAGCGGGAGGACCGCGTGCTGGCGGCGCTCAGCGCCGAGAAGCGCGACTGGCTGCGCGAGCACCTCGGCGCGGACGCAGCGACGGTCGACTTCGTCGACGAACGCACGCTCTACGAGCGGTACGGCCCGATGCTGGCTGCCGTGGTCGGCTACCTCGAGCGTCACGACGAGCCCGGCGGGGGTCAGGTGCGCGTCGTCGCCGAGCAGGCCCTGGCCCGTCGCGACCCGGCCGACGTCCGGGCGTACATGCGCTACGAGGCCGCGTCCAACGTGGCCTACGCGCGGTTCGACGCGACGGTCCTGTGTCCCTACGACGCCGCGAGCCTGCCGGACGCGATCGTCGAGGACGCCCTGCGCACGCATCCGGAGGTGCTCGACGACGGCACCCCGCGCCCGAGCGAGCGCTACGTCGACCCGCGCTCGTTCGTCCGCGAACGGGCGGTGGTCGAGCCCGTCCCCGCCGAAGTCGCGCCGGTCGCGCTGGCGGTGCCTGACGACGTGGCGGGCGCCCGCGCGCTGGCCCGCGCGCACGCCGAGGCGGCGGGCGCGCCGAGGGAGGCCGTCGAGGACCTCGAGCTCGCGGTCAGCGAGGTGGCCACGAACGCGCTGGTCCACGGCCGCGCGCCGCGCCTCGCGTGGTGCTACGTCGACGACGGCGACCTCGTGTGCCAGGTGCACGATGCCGGACCCGGTCCCCCGGACCCGCTCCTGGGCTACCTGCCGCCGGACATCCGACGGCTGCGCGGCCGCGGGCTGTGGCTGGCCCACCAGCTCTGCGACATCGTGGAGGTCGCCGGCGACCGCGCCGGCACCGACGTCCAACTGCGTCTGAAGGTCGGCCGGGCCGCATAGGCTCGGCGACATGGGCGCCTACACCGAGCATGTCCTGCCGCGGATCGTCAACGTCGCCTGCAACGTCAAACAGGCGCGGGCGCAGCGACGCCGGGTGTGCGAGGGGCTCTCCGGCGAGGTCGTGGAGATCGGGTTCGGCTCCGGGCTCAACGTCCCCCACTACCCCGCGGCCGTCACCGCCGTCGCCGCGGTGGAGCCGGCCGACGTCGGCTGGAGGCTGGCCGCCAAGCGGCTGCGCGAGTCCAGCATCCCGGTCCGCCGCGCCGGCCTGGACGGGCAGGCGCTGCCGTTCGAGGACGATCGCTTCGACGCCGCGGTCTCGACCTGGACGATGTGCACGATCCCCGACGTCGACGCCGCACTGCGCGAGCTGCGGCGCGTCCTCAAGCCGGGCGGCATGCTGCACTTCGTCGAGCACGGGCTGGCGCCGGACGAGGGCGTGCGCCGCTGGCAGCGCCGCCTCGACCCGCTGCAGCAGCGGCTCTTCGGGGGGTGTCATCTCACCCGGCCGATCGCGAACCTGATCCGCGCCGCCGGGTTCACGATCACCCAGCTCGACACCTACTACGAGAAGGGCTCGCCGAAGGTCGTCGGCGCGAACTCGCTGGGCGTCGCCCGGTCCGACTGAACCATCGGGCCGCCGCGCAGCGGGCGGTCGTCCGCGGCGCGACGCTCGTTGTCGCGCAGACGCGGCTCGTAGTGGGCGAAGAACACCTTGCCCACGAGCTCCCGCCGGCTGCGCACCCCGGTCTTCTCGAACACGCTCAATCACCGCGACGAGGGCTTCTGGGTCCTCGACGGCGACGTCACCTTCCACGTCGGCGACACGACGATCGAGGCGACCGCCGGGACTACGTCTTCGGGCCGCGCGACATCCCGCACCGGTTCAGCGTCGGCGACCGCGGCTGCCGGATGCTCTTCATCCTCGTGCCGGGCGGCGAGCAGATCAAGGCGATCGTCAAGGAGCACGGCTACGAGCTGCTGGTCTGAGCAGGCGCTCTCGGCGTGAACGCGACCTCCTCGTCCTCGCCGGGCTGCACGATCACGGCCGATCCCGGCGGCATCTCGTGCCAGACCCCGGGGAGGTCGCCGAGCGGCTCGGACACCACGGCGCGCGCCTCCGGCCCGAGGCCGCGAAAGCGCTCGTCGTCCGGGTAGAGCGCGCGCACCGCCCTCGCGTCCTCGCTGACGAAGAGCGAGTTGACGACCGGCCCGCTGGCGTACCGGGCGCCATACACCCGGACGCCGTCGCTCAGCCCGACGGTCATCTGCAACTGCTCGGCGACGCCGTGACGGCGTCCGGTCTCCTCGACGAACCCCGCCGCGCGCTCGAGCGCCGGCAGCGGGTCGTCCTCGAGCCCGAACGTCAGCGCGAGGTGGAACAGCACCTCCGAGTCCGTCGTCCCCTGTATGCCCGGGAAGAGGTCCGGATCCACCGCCAGCAGCAGGTCGCGCCGCACGCGCGGGTAGTCGGCGATGAAGCCGTTGTGGACGAAGAGCCAGCGGCCGTGGCGGAAGGGATGGCAGTTGCTCTGCTCGACTGGCGTGCCCGTCGCCGCCCGGACGTGTCCGAGGAACAGCCCCGACGTGATCTGCGCCGCCAGCTCGCGCAGGTTGGCATCGCCCCAGGCCGGGGCCACGCTGCGGTACAGGCCCGGGACTTCTCGGTCGCCGTACCACCCGAGTCCGAAGCCGTCGGCGTTCGGATGCCCGCCGGCGAGCCGGTCTCGCCGGCTCTGCTCCACGAGCGAGTTGTCCGCGTCGAACAGCAGCCGCTCGGGGCGGATCGGGTTGCCGGAGTATGCCAGCCAGCGGCACATGCGGCGACCCTAACCGAGGGCACGAGTCTGCCGAAGCGGCTCCGCAGCCGCGGCTCAGGCCGGCATCGCCGGCTCCGCCAGGCGCCTGGCCTTGGCGCGCCTGGCCGCGGCCCGCACGGCGCCGCTGAGCGTCTCCACGTCGTAGGCGCCGCTGTGGCGCCGGCCGTTGATGAAGAAGCTCGGGGTCCCCGCCACGCCGCTGGCGTCGGCGCTCCCGACGTCCTCGGCGACGCGGTCGGCGTGGACGTGGCGGCGCAGGTCGTCCCAGAAGCGGTCGACGTCGAGCCCGAGCTCCGCCGCGTAGCGGCCCAGGTCCCGGGGCGCGATCTCGTCCTGATGGGCGAGGAGGAGGTCGTGCATCGGCCAGAACGCGCCTTGCGCGGCGGCCGCCTCGGCCGCCTCGGCCGCGAGCTGCGCGTTGGCGTGCACGTCGTTGAGCGGGAGGTGGCGCCACACGTAGCGCAGCTCGTCGCCGAACGAGCTGAGGAGCTCGCGGATCACGTCCTCCGCCTGGCCGCAGTACGGGCACTGGTAGTCGCCGTACTCGACCAGCGTGACGGGGGCCTCCTCGGCGCCGCGCACGTGATCGCGGGCGGCATCGACGTCGTCGGAGAGGTCGACGACATCATCCGCCGTCGCGCTGACCTGACGCGCTCGGACCTGCGTCGGCAGGTGGGCGATGATGCGGAACGTCGCCCATGCGCCGAGGCTGGCCAGCAGCGCGGCGGCGAGGACGCCGATCTTGGCCTCCTCCAGATCGCGCCCGTCGAAGGCGATGCTCGCGATCAGCAGCGAGACCGTGAAGCCGATTCCGGCGACCACCCCGCCCCCGGTGATCACCGGCCAGCTGAGCCCTAGGCGCCTCCCGCGCAGCAGCGTGCGCGACGCGATCCACGCGGCGGCGAGGATGCCGACCGGCTTGCCCACGACGTAACCCACGACGATGCCCAGGGTGATCGGCGAGGTGAGGGCATCGCCGAGCAGGCCGGCGTCGATGTGGACGCCGGCGTTGGCCAGCGCGAAGAGCGGCACGATCACGAAGCTGGTCCAGGGATGCAGGCGGTACTGCAGCCGGTCGTTCAGCGAGATCGACCAGGCCACGCCGAGCTGCGCCGAGCGCGCGAGCGCCGGGGTCGGCTGCTCGCGGAACGAGCGCGTGAGCTCGGTGACCTGCTCGAGGTCGGTGCGCGCGGGCGGGTAGGCGCTCGTGACGAGTCCGACGGCGAGCCCCGCGATGACCGGGTCGATGCCCGATTCGTGGAGGGCGACCCAGACCCCGAGGCTCAGGAGTATGGCGGCCGCCGTGCGCCACGTCAGCGGCGCCCAGCGCAGCGCGAGCAGGCCGGCGAACAGCCCGGCCGCCACCAGGAGCGGCGTGAACGAGACGTGCTCGGTGTAGGCCGTCGCGATCACGACCAGCGCGACGAGGTCGTCGACGACCGCGATCGTGAGCAGGCGCACCCGCAGCCGCGTCCCGCCCGGGGCGACCAGGGCCAGCACGCCGAGCACGAAGGCGGTGTCGGTCGACATCGCCGCCCCCCAGCCGTGCGCGCCCGCGCCGCCCGCGTTGAAGGCGAGGTAGATCAGGACGGCGGTCCCCATACCGCCCAGCGCCATGAGCGCGAGGCCGGCGAGGCGCCGCCGCTCGCGCAGCTGCCCCAGCGCGAGCTCGCGTTTGGCCTCGAGCCCGACGACGAGGAAGAAGAACGTCATCAGGCCCTGGTTGACCCACTCGCGCAGGCCCATGGTGATCCCCGAGTCGCCGAGGCGGATCGACAGCTGCGTCTGCCAGACCGACTCGTAGGAGTCCGACCACGGCGAATTGGCCCAGACCAGCGCGGCGAGCGCCGCAGCGAGCAGCGCGACCGCGCCGCCGGTCTCGGCCGAGAGGAAGTCGCGTACCGGCGCAGCGACGTTGCGGGCCCACGCGGTCCGGCCGGAGAGCGCCCTCGAGGTCGTCGCGCTCACGCCAGGCGGGCGACCGTCGCCGGGTCGAGCGCGCCGATCGAGTCGAGGACGACGTCCGCCAGCGCCAGCGCGTCGGGTTGGGGCGGGAACGCGGCATGCGGGATGGCGATGACCTTCATCCCCGCCGCCGCGGCGCTGCGCAGGCCGTTCGACGAGTCCTCGACGGCGGCGCAGCGCTCCGCGTCCACGCCGAGCCGCCGGGCCGCCTCGAGGTAGACGTCGGGCGCCGGCTTGCCGCCACCGACCTCCTCGGAGGAGACCGTGGCGGCGAAGCGATCGGCCAGCCCGGCCTCGTCCAGGACGAGATCGATGATCTCGCGGTTGGACGAGGAGGCCAGGCCCAGCGGCCAGGCCGCCGACAGCCGCTCGACCGCCTCACGCGCGCCGTCGATCAGCGGCAGCCGGTCGCGGTAGCGGCGCTCGAGCTCGGCGACCACGGCGGCGGAGATGTCCTCGGGCTCCATGCCCACGCCGAGCTCCTCGCGCACGTACCGCGACCACTCGAGCGAGCTCATGCCCATCATGGCCCGCGTCGCGTCGTCACGCCACGTGCCGCCGCGGTCGGCCACGAGCGCGCGCCGCGCCGCGTCCCAGACCGCCTCGGAGTCGACCAGGACGCCGTCGAGGTCGAAGACCACCGCAGCGATCACGACGCGGACGGTAGCGACCGGGGTCTGGATCGCCCGGCCCGGGACCCGCTAGAATGGCCCCAGAAGGGAAGTATCCCGTCGGCCGGATCCCGTCAGCACGGCGCACGAGCGCCCGGGACCGGAGGCCCATCGGGCGGAGAAACCTTCGAACTTCATCGTTCGACCTGGAGGTTTTTCCGGCATGACGCTCTTCCTGATCTGCACCATCGTCCCGCTGGGCTTCGGGCTGTGGGCGCAGATGAAGGTCAAGCGCACCTTCGAGCGCTACTCGCAGGTCGCGCCGCGCAACGGCCTGACCGGCGCGCAGGCCGCGGCCGCCGTGCTGCAGTCCTCCGGCCTGCCGAACCTGCAGATCCGCCCTGTCGACGGCCAGCTCACCGACCATTACGACCCCCGCAGCCGGACGCTGAACCTCAGCGCCGACGTCGGGCAGGCCTCGTCGCTGGCCGCGCTGGGCGTCGCGGCGCACGAGGCGGGGCACGCCGTCCAGGACGCCCGCAACTACAAGCCGATGCGCATCCGCCAGACGCTGGTCCCGGCGGCCACGATCGGCCAGTCGCTGTGGTTCCTGCCGGTGGTGCTCGGGCTCATCATGGGCCTCACCGGCCTGGTGACGATCGGCCTGATCCTGTTCGCGGTGATCGTGCTTTTCCAGCTCGTCACGCTGCCGGTCGAGTTCGACGCCTCCAAGCGCGCGCTGGTCGCGCTGGAGCAGGGCGGCCTGCTGGCGGCCGACGAGGTGCCGGGCGCCCGCGCGGTGCTCAACGCGGCCGCGCTCACCTACGTCGCCGGCTTCGTCGCGGCGCTCGGCCAGCTCGTCTACTTCTTCGCGCTGAGCCGGGAGTAGGCAGGGCGCGCCCGCAGCGGTGCTGCTCGGCGCAGGGCGCGTGTAGCCTCGCGCCATGCGCCACCGCCGGCGACTCCTGCTGGCGACGGTCGTCGCATGCGCCGCGGGAGCGTGCGGCGCCGCGCCGGCCCAGGGCGCGCCCAGCGCGGTGACGACTCAGGGCCGGTGGCTGATCGACGGAAGCCGCCGGACGCTGCTCCCGCACGGCCTGAACGTCGTCGCCAAGCTGCCGCCCTACACGCCCGAGTCGATCGGCTTCGGCGCGGACGACGCCGAGTTCCTCGCCCGCGACGGCTTCACGGCGGTGCGCCTTGGGGTCATGTACGCCGGCGTCGAGCCGCGGCCCGGCGTCTACGACGAGCGCTACCTGGACAGCATCGCCCGCACGGCGACGATCCTGGCCAAGCACGGCATCCGCAGCCTCCTGGACTTCCACCAGGACCAGTACAACGAGCGCTTCGTCGGCCAGGGATTCCCCGACTGGGCGGTCCAGGGGTCGGGCCTCGCCAACCCGCAGCTGCCGTTCCCCCTGGACTACGTGGCGAACCCCGCGCTCCAGCACGCGCTCGGCCGGTTCTTCGCCAACGCGCGCGGTCCCGGAGGAGCCGGGCTGCAGGATCGGTACGCGGCCGCCTGGCGTCACGTGGCCAGGCGCTTCGCGCGCCTGCCCGGCCTCCTCGGCTATGACCTGATGAACGAGCCGTTCCCCGGTCCGGGAACGGCGAGCTGCCTGGCCGCCGGCGGCTGTCCCGCCTTCGAACGCGGTGGGCTCACCCGCTTCTACCGCAAGGTGGCCGCGAGGATCCGCACGGTCGACCGGCGCACGCCGGTGTTCTACGAGTCGACCGGCGGCTTCGGGCTCGGCGCGCCGACCGCGCTGCCGCTGCTGCCCGACCGGCACGCCGCGTTCAGCTGGCACCTCTACGCCACGTCGGCGGCCGATGCCGCGAAGGTGTTCGACCGTGTCCGTGCGCGGGCCGCCGGCAGGGAGCCCCACGTCCTCACCGAGTTCGGCTCGACCGCCGACACCGCCGTGATCCGCCGTGCCGCCACGCTCGCCGATCGGAATCTCGCCGGCTGGCTGGAGTGGACGTACTTCAGCAACGGCCGCACGGACAACCCGAACACGCCGAGCCTCGTCCGCGATCCGCGCCGGCCGCCGAGCGGCGACAACGTCGACGCCGATCAGCGCGCCGCGCTCGTGCGCCCGTACGCCGGCGCGGTGGCCGGAGTCCCGAGGCGGATCGCGTTCGACGGAACGACCCGGCGGTTCACGCTGCGCTACCGGCCGCGCACGGGAGCGCGGGCGCTGACGCTGATCGCCGCGCCGGCGCTCGTGTATCCGCAGGGCCACCGCGTCACCGTCAGCGGCGGGACGATCGTGCGCGATCGCGCGCGGCTGATCGGCGTGCGGGCGGCCGGGTCCGGCACGGTCACCGTGACCGTGAGCCCGAGATCGGGCTGAGCCGCGGCTACTCGGGCACGACCTCGTACGTGTGCCCGGCGGCGCGCAGGCGCTCGACCAGCGCGTCACCCATGGCCGTGGCGGGCGTGAGGACGCCCGCGCGCGCCGGCAGGCGATCGCCGTCCTGTGCCAGGCACAGCGCGCTCTGGCCCAGCATGACCGCGGTCGCCGCATAGCCCGGGTCGCCCGGCGCGGAGACGTGGCAGACGTAGCGGCGGCCCGTCGAGGTCCTGGTGTGGACGTCGATCCGGAAGAAGCCGGTGCGCTGCGTCTTCTCGCTCGGGCCCTCGCCCGGGGAGGGCAGAACGCGCTCGAGCACGGCGCGCGTCGGGCCGAACGTGAGTCCGCCGACGAGCGCGCCCGTGCCGGCCGCCACGGCCACCGCCGACGCTCGCCCTTGCAGGGAGTCCGGGAAGCCCATGACCTCGCGGTAGCGCAGGCGCCGGCCGTAGGCGTGGCCCTGCAGCGCGTTGCTGCGGCGGACGACGCGCGTGTTGATCGACGCCATGGCGAACGGCCCCTGCCACATCTGCAGGTCGTCGTCGTGGCGCACGCCGCGCAGGTCGCGCTCGTCGCCGAGGTCCGGCTCGCCGGAGCGGTCGGGGCTGAGCGCGTACGGGTCTCCGACGACCTTCGCCAGCCCGGGCTCGTCCTTGATCTCGTCGAGCTGACCGACGAGCGAGGCCAGCGTCCCGCCGCTGAAGCTTCCCTTCATGGCGCGGACGGCCATGGTGGTGTCTTCGAGCTCGCCGGCGCCGTCGGCCTGCGCCCGCTGGTGCAGCAGGAAGACGCCGAGGTCGGACGGGATGGAGTCGAACCCGCAGGTGTGCACGATCCGGGCGCCGTTGCGCGCCGCGACGTCGTGGAAGCGCTCGATCGTCTCGCGCATGAAGAGCGGCTCGCCGGTCAGGTCGGCGTAATCGGTGCCCGCCTCCGCGCAGGCCTCGACGAGCGGAAGCCCGTACTTGCGGTACGGCCCGACGGTGGTGGCGACGACGCGGACGGCGCCGGCCAGCTCCTTCATGGCCGCCTGGTCGGAGGAGTCGACCGCGAGGAGCGGCCAGTCGGCCGCTGCGGGCCCAAGCGACGCCCGCAGCCCCTCCAGCCGCTCGCGCGAGCGGCCGGCCAGGCCGACGCGAGCGTCCCCCGCGGCACCGCCGGCCAGGTAGGCGGCGGTCAGCCGGCCCACGAAGCCGGTGGCCCCGAAGACGACGACGTCCAGGTCACGGTCCGCGCTCATGGGTCGGACGCTACCGGGCGGCGCGCCGCTCAGGGTCGCGGGACGTCGGCGATGACGGTCGCGCCGTCGCCCGGGCTCGACCGCACCGTGAGCTTCCCGCCCACCGCCGCGATCCGCTCGCGCATGTTGGCCAGCCCGCCTCCTGCCGGGACGTCGCTCGGTGCGAAGCCCGGCCCGTCGTCGCGGACCTCGAAGTGCAGATCGTCCCGACGGCGCACCGAGACCCACGCCGAGACCGCCGTCGCCGCCGGTGCGTGCTTGGCGGCGTTCTGGATCGCCTCCGAGCAGCAGAAGTACACGGCCGCCTCGACCTCCGGCCGGCAGCGCTCCATGCCGTCGACGTCGACGCGCACGAGGATCGGTGCGCGGCGCGCCAGATCGCGCAGGGCCGTCCCCAGACCGAACTCGACCAGCGAGGCCGGGTAGATGCCCGCCGCCAGGGATCTGACGTCCGTGATCGCGTCGTCCACGAGCGGGCCGAGCTCGGCGACGATCCGTCGTGTCGCCTCGGGGGCGTCCTGGAGCTGATCGACCGCGGTGTCGAGCCTGAGGGCGAGGGCGACGAGCTGCTGCTGGGCGCCATCGTGAAGGTCGCGCTCGATCCTTCGTCGTTCGGCGTCGGCGGCGGCGACGATCCGGTTGCGCGCGTCGGCGAGCTGCCGCGCCGCCTGGCGGCGCTCGGCGACGATGGCCCCCAGGAAGAGCGTCGTGACCGCAGCGACGGCGACGTAGAGCTGCGTGCTGAGTGCGGTGTCGGTGATCGAGTGCTGCACGAACGGGCCGACCTCGCGCGCGGTCACGAACACCGCCAGTCCGGCGGCCACCGCGATCGCCAGCGTCCCACCCCGCTGGCCGAAGCGCAGCGCCGCCCAGATCAGCGCGGGGAAGACGATGTAGGTGACTGCGAACGCGGAGGACAGCGCCACCGCGCTCAGCACGACGACCGCCGCCAGGATGAGCGCGCCCTCCCAGACCTCGTGTCGGCGCACGTGCGCGCGACGTGGCTGCGCCCAGGCGAGTGCGAGCGGGACGACGACCAGCGAACCGGACGCGTCGGCGAGGAACCAGCTCCGCCAGAACTTCGGGAGGTCGGCGGAGGCGATGATTCCGCCGGCTCGCAGGGCCACCACGGCAACCGACGCGGTGATGGCGGCGCCCGCGGCGATGGCCACGAGCATCCCGCCGACGTCCTCGCGCCGGTCGAGCGCGCAGCGGGGTCCGAGCAGCACCGTGAGCAGCACCGTGATCGTGACGATGTCGACGACGTTCCCGGCGGTGACGCCGAGTGCGCTGCCGATGGGTTGCGCGGAGTCGGCGAGGGCGAGGTCGCCGAGCACCACGCCGGGCCACCAGCGCAGGCCGGCCAGATAGAGCGTCGCGGCGCCCACACCCGACGCAAGCCAGACGGCAGCCACCGGCCCTTCGAACTGCAGCGCCAGGCTGGCCCGGCCGGCGGCGAAGTAGCCGACGGCAAGCGCGAGCACCCCGGCCGCGTACCGCGGGATCGCCGTTCGGGTGGCCGGCCGCCGTGTGAACGCACCGACGGCCTGGGGCAGGGTCGTTGCCACGGCGAGCAGCTGGGGTTGGCTGCGGCTCAAGGGCTCCCTTCGTTCCGCCTGCCCTTGCTCGCGGCCAGTCTACGTGGCGGCGACGAATGGACGCTCTGCCGCCGCGCGGTCGAGCGCGAACCGGCCGGCGACGCTCGAGCGCCCCCAGTCGGCACACCCGGCGCCAGGCGCCCGTTGTAGCCTCAGGCCATGCCGGTGCTGGCGATCGCCGACCTGTTCGGCATCAGCGGCCGCCGCGACGAGCTCCTGGCGGCGTTCGCCCGGGCCGAGCGCGATGCGGTCGCTCAGCCCGGGTGCCTGCGGTACTCGTTCGCGGCGACGATCTCCGATCCGGATCGCTACGTCCTGGTCAGCGAGTGGCGGGACCGCGCCGCGATGGACGCCCACTACGGCTCAGAGACCTTCGCGCGCTTGGAGTTCTCGCTCGACGGCCTGCTGGCCCGGCCGAGCGAGATGACGGTCTACGACGTCAGCGCGTCGGCTCGTCCAGTGGCCTCGGGGCCGATGGATCCGCGCGACGCCGACTGACGGCCGGCGCCTGCGGCCTGGCGCGGCGCTGGGACATGTCGTGGACGTAGGCGGCCACCACTCCGTCGGCGATCAACTTCGCGGTGGGGGCGTGGGCGAGGGGGCGGTTGGTCTGTGTCATGCGGCTTGGCGCTCCAGGTCGAGGTCAGTGGAGGGACGGGGCTCCTCGCGTGCCGTGGAGGCGGCGGCGAAGTGCGGCTCGGCGCGTGGTGCGGGTCGCAGCAGCAGGAACGCGAGGGCGATCCCGGTCGCGATCGTCGCCGCACCGGCCAGGAAGGCGAGCTGATAGCCGTCGACGAGCGAGCTCGTGAGGCTGTGGTCGTCTGCGACGAGCGCCTTCGTGTGGTTGGCCGCGATCGTGCTCAGCACGGCGAGCCCGAGCGCGCCGCTGAGCTGCTGGGAGACGTTCGTGATCCCCGAGCCGAGCCCGGCGTCGGCGGCGGGGACGTCGGCCATCGCCAGCGTCAGGAGCGGCATGAAGGCGGTGCCGATGCCCAGGCCGATCGCGAAGCAGGCGAAGAAGAGCGTCGGGAAGAAGGCGGTATCGGGCCCCACGGTGCTGAACAGGAGCAGGCCGAGGGCCGCGCTGCCCATGCCCGCGGTGAGCACCGCCAGCGCCCCGAACCGCTCGACCAGCCACGCGGTGACGCCCTGCGAGAGGACGGCGACGGTGAGCGTCCACGGCAGGAAGGCCGCGCCCGTCTGCAGCGGGCTGTAGTGACGCACGTGCTCGAGGTACAGCGCCCCGAGGAAGAAGGTCGAGTACATGCCGGTGACCAGGAAGCCCCTGACCAGGCTGGCGTGGATCAGGCCGCGCACCCGGAGGATCCGCGGGGGCACGATCGGGTTCGCGATCCGCCTCTCCAGCGCGACGAACGCGCCCATGAGGAGCGCGGCGAGGCCGCCGGCGGCCACGGTCTGCGACGACAGCCAGCCGTGGTTCGTCGCCTCGACGATCGCGTAGATAGCGCTCATCAGCGACGCCGTGACCAGCAGCGACCCGAGCCAGTCCACCCCGTGCTCGAGCCCCTGCCCGTGGTCGGCACGGATGAGCGCCTGGCCGAGGGCGAGCGTGAGCAGCCCGATCGGGAGGTTCACGAAGAAGACCCAGTGCCAGCTCAGCGCCTCGGTGAGCAACCCGCCGGCGAGCAGGCCGAGCGAGCCCCCGGCCACCGAGACGAAGACGTAGGCGCTCATCGCGCGGGCGCGTTCGCGGGCCTCGGGGAACTCGGTGACGATGATCGCCAGGATCACGGAGGCCTGGGCGGCGGCGCCGACGCCCTGCAGGAGGCGCGCGCCGATCAGCGCGCCCGAGCTCGGGGCGATCCCGCACAGCAGCGAGGCCCCGGTGAACGTGATGACGCCGGCCAGGAAGACCCGCTTGCGGCCGGCCAGGTCCCCCAGCCGGCCGGCCAGGAGCAGGAGGCTGCCGAAGGTCACGAGGAACGCGTTGACGACCCACGTGAGGTCGGCCTGGCTGAAGTGGAGGTCGCGCTGGATCGAGGGCAGAGCGACGTTCACGATCGTGACGTCGAGGACGATCATCAGCTGGGCCAGGCAGACGACGATCAGCGCCGCCCAGCGGCGGCGGTCGAGCGGCGGGGTTGGAGGTGAGGTGAGGCTCATCACGGCTCCTACTTGTCGGGCGGGCGTCTCCGAGCTAAAGTGGAGGGTGCCTCCGGGCTAACTGGAGGAACCCTCCGGAACAATACGGAGGGTCCCTCCGCTTTGTCAAGCAGAAATCTCCATGTCGATCGCCGACGCCTCCGCTCAGACGCTCATCGCGCGACCCAAGCGCGCCGACGCGCGCCGCAACTACGAGAAGGTCCTCGCGGCCGCACGCGAGGCCTTCGCCGAGGGCGGCGAGTCGACGTCGCTCGAGGAGATCGCGCGGCGGGCGGGCGTCGGGATCGGGACCCTGTACCGCCACTTCCCCAACCGCCAGGCGCTGCTGGAGGCGCTCTACGTCGACGAGGTCGCCGAGGTCTGTCGTGCCGCCGAGCTCGTCGAGGACAGCGGCGACCCATGGGAGGCGCTCAACGGCTGGTTCGAGCGCCTGATCGCCTACATCGGCACGAAGCGCGCGCTCGCCCACGAGCTCCTGAACTACCTGGACCACGACGCCCCGCTGTTCCAGGTCTGCCGCACCTCGCTCTTCACCGCCGGCGAGCCCCTGCTCACGCGCGCCCAGAAGGCCGGCGTGGTGCGCCCGGACGTCACGATCGGCGACGTCATCCAGATGGTGGTGGGCATCGCCAAGGTGCCCACGAGCGAGCCCGGGCAGACTGACCACCTCGTCCGCATCGCGCTCGACGGGCTGCGCTACCGCCCGGCCGGCCGCTGAGACGACGGATCAGCCGCTCGGGCCGGGAGCGAACTCCGGGTAGACCTCGGGCGGGCACGTCGGCGCTCCCTGGGCGCGCAGCTCGCGCATCCTCAGGTAGTCGCCGGCGAGCCGATCTCTCGGTAGCCCGTCGAGCGCGAGCACGGCGTCACCCGCCGCGAGCAGCTGCGAGCGCATGCGGCCGAAGTCGATCGCGCTCTCCCGGAAGGCCGGCGCGTAGAGCGACCACGGTCCGGAGATCATCGCGAGGCTCGGGATCAGCCGCCGGTGGAAGAAGTTGCCGAGGCCGCCCATCGAGCAGACGGGTGGGACTTGACCGGCCGTGGGCACGCCGATCCCCGGCAGCACGGCGGTGCGGTTCAGCTTGCGCCGCTTCGTGGCCGCCGTCGCCGTCCTGCGCAGCACGTCGCTGTCGCCCGCGGCGAACAGGAAGGGCTCGCCCTTGCCGGTGAACCGGAGCCGGCCGTCGGCGCCGGCCAGGATCTCGCGCGTGCCCAGGTGCTCGACAGCGAAGGCGAACGCGATGTCGCCCCGGTCGTACTCAGCGTCCAGCGGCGCTGAGTAGCGCCCCATCCCGTCGCTGACGATCGCGTCGTGCGAGCTGGCGAACGCGATCTGCAGGGTTCGCGGACGACAGCGCATCGGCAGGCGGGCGTAGTAGCGAGCGAAGGCGATCAGGCCCGAGACGCCGTCCTCCTGGACCCACGACTGACCGTCCGTGTTCGTGCCCATGATGATCCGCTGCGAGCTCCTGCCGGGCAGCGTGGCGATGACGTTGCGGGTCGTCGCCCGCTCCAGCGTGGCGTGGACCACCACCCGTGCGGAGCCTCCCCGGGCGGCGAGCGCCTTCAGCCGGGCCGCCTCGGCGCCGCCGACGTACAGCGCCGGCACCCGGTAGTTCGTGCCCGTGTGCGGATCGCCGTAGCCGCTCACCTGCACGCGCGGCGGGCCGAACGCGAACACGACCCCGGCCGCGCCCGCCGCGCTGGCCGCCAACAGCTCCTGATGGACCTCATTGAGGAACGGGCGCTCGTAGTTCCCGGTCGCGCCGGCGAGGTCGGGCGTCACGTAGATCCCGATGCCCTGCAGCGCCCCGTACGGAAGCGAGGTGGCGGGGAAGTCCCGGATCACCACCTTGCCGCCGGCGTTCTGCGCGCTGATGTCCGCCTCGGGGCCGAGGTAGACCAGCGGCGCGCTTCGCCCGCTGCGGCCCGTCGGCTGCGACCAGCGCACCGCGCCGGCCACCGGCACCTGCAGCGTCCTGCCGTCGGTCCCGGTGACGCTCAGGCCTCCGGCTCGCCCGAGATCGAGTCCGGGCCGGTCCTTGGCCTTCGAGCGCGGCAGCCAGCGCCAGACCCTGAACCGATCCGACCGCACCCTGACGCCGTCGATCGCCCGGAGCTCGTCCTCGATCCAGCCGATCGTCCGGTTGTGCGCCGAGCCGGCCAGGAACCGCTCGCCGAAGCTGTTCTCGTGGCGGACGAGCTTGCGCAGCTCGGCCGCGCTGGCGAACGATCGCGGCTCGACCGTCGTCGGGCAGGGTGCGGCCTGGGCCGTGCCCACGAGGGCCGAGAGCACCAGCGGCGCGATCAGGGTCGCGCCTCTACGCACGCGCTTCATGGCCACAGCTTGGCGCCTGGAGCCGACGCCGGCCGCCTGGCGCGTCGCGTGGTCGCGCCCGACCTACTACGTTGAGCACCGATGACCGACGCGTTCGTCCTGGGCGGCGTCCGCACGCCCGTCGGCCGCTACGGCGGCTCGCTGTCGCACATCCGCACCGACGACTTGCTGGGCCAGACGATGGTCTGGGCATGCGAGCGCGTCGGCGTCCCCCTCGACCGCATCGAGGACATCGCCGCCGGGTGCGTGAACCCGGCGCACGAGGGCATGGGCGACATCGCCCGCTGGGGTGCGCTGGCCGCCGGATTCCCCGACTCGGTGCCGGCGGCGACGGTCAACCGCTTCTGCGCGTCGTCGTTGACCTGCGCGATCCAGATCGCTCATGCGATCCGCTCCGATGAGCTCGGCGTCGGCCTGGCGGCCGGCGTCGAGTCCATGTCGCGCTCGGGCTGGGCGCTCATGAAGGGCGACGCGCCGTTCATGCCGCGCGGGCCGATCTTCATGCTCGACACGATGTGGGCGGGCGCGGGCGGGCCGCCGAACCCGGCGCTGCTGGCGCGCAATGCCTACATCGAGATGATGCAGACCGCCCAGATCGTCGCCGACCGGTACGGGCTGTCGCGCGAGGACATCGACGCCTTCGCGCTGCGTTCGCACACCAAGGCGGCGGCCGCGCGGGACAGCGGGCGGCTGGCCAAGGAGATCCACCCCGTGGAGATCCCCGCAACCCGCAGGCAGCCGGCTCGGGTCTTCGAGCACGACGAGAGCATCCGCGACGACACGACGGCCGAGAAGCTCGCGGCGCTGCCGGCACAGCCCAACACCACGCAGATGACGGCGGGCAACTCCTCGCCGCTCAACGACGGGGCGAGCGCGGTGGTGCTCGCGGGCGGCGAGGCGGCGGAGGAGCTCGGGGCCGACCCGCTGGCGCGCGTGGTGGCCTCGGCCACCCACGCGCTGGATCCGCAGATCATGGGCATAGCGCCCGCCTTCGCCATCCCCAAGGCGCTGGAGCGGGCCGGTCTGCGGCCGGAGGACATCGACGTGTGGGAGGTCCACGAGGCCTACGCCTCCGTCGCCGTGGCGATCCTGCGCGAGCTGCCGCGTCAGCTCGGCGGCTTCGAGGTCCCGGACGAGAAGCTCAATCCCAATGGCGGCGCGGTGGCGATCGGCCATCCCTTCGGCTCGTCGGGCACCCGCTACGTGCTCACGCTCGCGACGGAGCTGCGCGAGCGGGGCGCCCGCTACGGGGTCCTCGGGGTGTGCGTCGGGTCGGGGCAGGGCGTCGCGCTCGTGCTCGAGAACGTCGACTGACGCTGCCGCGCGGTCGCCGAAGGCCCGTGCGCCTCAGCGGCCGGTGAACCGCGCCTCCCGGCGCTCGACGAACGACAGCAGCCCCTCGCGGCCGTCCTCGGTCTCGAACAGCTCGGCCATGTCGGCGTCGAGCCGCGCGAACGCCGCCGCCTCGCCCTCGAGCCGCGCGCGATGGGCGGAGGCCAGTGTCGCCTTGACGCCGAGCGGAGCCGACTTGGTGGCGATCGCCGACGCCAGCTCGATGGCGCGGTCGACCTGTCGCCCCGGCTCGACCACCTCCTGCACGAGGCCGATCCGGTGCGCCTCGGCCGCGTCGTACTCCTCGCCCGTCAGGAGCCATCGCATCGCATCGCCCCAACCCGCGTCGCGAGGCAGCCGGATCGTCGCGCCGCCGAACGCGTAGATGCCGCGCCTGATCTCGAGCTGCGCGAACCGGGCGTCCGATGCGGCGATCCTGATGTCGGCCGCGAGCAGCAGCTCGATCGCGAGCGTCATCACCCAGCCCTGGACCGCCGCCACGACCGGGGTGGTCCACACCCCGTCCTTGCGCCAGGGGTCACGGCGCCCGGGGGCCGAGAACGCGATGCCGCCCTCGCGGATGCGCGGGCCGACCTCGGCCAGGTCGAGCCCGCCGGTGAAGTGGTCGCCGTGCGCGAACAGCACGCCGCAGCGGATGTCGTCGTCGGCCTCCAGCTCGTGGTAGGCGGCGGCGAGCTGGTCGATCATCGCGAGGTTGAACGCGTTGCGCTTCTCCGGCCGGTTGAGCCCCATCAGGAGCACGTGGCCGTCGCGCTCGACCGTGACCGCGAGCTCGTGGGCTTCGGTGGGACCGCTCGTCCGGCTCATGAAGGCACCCTATCGAAGCCGTTGCCTTTTGCAACTTAGCGGCGCGGCGCACGGCCGTGCGGTTAGGGTCGGCGCGTGAGGATGGCGTGCGCCTGACCCACATCGGCGGTCCGACCGTGCTGGTCGAGCTCGACGGCCTGCGTCTGCTCACGGATCCGACGTTCGATCCGGCCGGCGGCGAGTACCGCTTCGGCTGGGGCACCGGGTCGCGCAAGCTCGCCGGACCCGCCGTGCCGGCGACCGCCCTCGGACCGATCGACGCGGTGCTCCTGACCCACGATCACCACGAGGACAACCTCGACCGCGCGGGGCGCGAGCTGCTGCCCTCGGCCGGCACCGTGCTGACGACGGCCGCCGGCGCCGGGCGCCTCGGAGCCGGCGCCCGAGGGCTCGCGCCCTGGGAGAAGACGCTCGTGGAGGCGCCGGGCGGCACGCTCGAGATCACCGCGACTCCGTGTCGGCATGGGCCGCCGTTGAGCCGGCCGCTCGTGGGCGACGTCATCGGGTTCGCCGTGCGCCGACCCGCCGCCGAACGCGTGGCCCTGTGGGTCTCCGGCGACACCGTGCTCTACGACGGCGTGCGCTCGGTCGCCGAGCGCCTGACGGTCGACGTCGCGCTGCTCCACCTCGGCGGCGTGCGGTTCGGGGTGACCGGTCCCCTGCGCTACACCATGACCGCGGACGAGGCGGTGGTGCTGTGCGGCGATCTGCGGCCGCGTGTCGCGATCCCTGTCCATTACGAGGGCTGGAAGCACTTCCGCGAGGGCCGCGACGCCATCGAGCGCGCGTTCACGGCGGCGCCCGAGGACGTCCGCGCCGGCTTGCGCTGGCTGCCGATGGGCGAGGCGGTCGAGATCTAGCACCCCGTTCGTTGTCTTCTGCAACGAAGGCGCCGGTATCCTCGGTGCCATGAAGCACGCCGAGCTGCTCGACGAGAACTGCGCCATCGCCCGCTCCTCGGGCATCATCGGCGAGCGCTGGGTGTGGGTGATCCTCCGCCAGGCGTTCAACGGCGCGCGGCGCTTCGAGGACTTCCAGCGCGGCATCGGCCTGGCGCGCAACGTCCTGACCGACCGCCTCAACTGGCTCGTCGACCACGGCATCCTCGAGCGCCGGCGCTACGCCGAGCACGCCGCGCGCGAGCTCCACGAGTACCGCCTCACGGCCAAGGGGCGCGCGCTCTTCCCGGTCTACACCGCCCTCATGCAGTGGGGCAACGACTGGACCGACCTCCCCGCGCCGCCCGTCGAGCTGCTCCACAAGCCCTGCGGCCACCGCACGAGCGTCCGCGTCGTGTGCTCCGAGTGCGGCCAGGACATCGACGCCCACGACACCGAGCCCGTCGTCGGACGGGGCCTGGTCATGCATCGCAGCCGGTGACGCGGCGCCGGCCACCGGCGGCGACCGCGATAGCGTCCTCGCCCTCGGCGTGGCGGAGGAGACCCCACGGTTCGGTGAGGCCGAGATCAGCCTCGAGGAGGTCGGCGAGGGCGGGGATGGCGCCGGGCGTGCGCCGGACCTACGGCGTGTCGCTCGGCGACGGCGTGCTGCGCCGCTGGCGCGAGGCGCCGGGATTCGACCAGCGCTTCTTCGCCACCTTGGCGCCCGACGGCTTCGAGGGCGGGTGGTAGGTCGCCCGCACGCCGGGCGACTGGCAGGACGACATGAGCGTGACCTACCGCCTCCCCTAGAAGACGACCGTCGTGTTGCCGTGGCGCAGCACGCGGTCCTCGCAGTGCCACGCCACCGCCCGGGCGAACACCGTGCGCTCGACCTCGGCGCCGAGTCGGACGAGGTCCTCGACGTGGTCGCGGTGGGTCACGCGGATGACGTCCTGCTCGATGATCGGGCCGGCGTCGAGCTCCTCGGTGACGTAGTGGGCCGTCGCGCCGATCAGCTTGACGCCGCGCTCCCGCGCGCGCTCGTACGGCGCCGCGCCCGCGAAGGCCGGCAGGAACGAGTGGTGGATGTTGATCACCGGGAGGCCCAGGCGATCGAGGAAGCCGCCCGAGAGGATCTGCATGTAGCGCGCCAGCGCGACGACATCGCACGCCCCGTCGAGCAGCTCGAGCAGCTGCGCCTCGGACGCCGCCTTCCCGCCAGGCTCCTCGACCGGGACGTGGTGATAGGGGATCCCCGCCGCCTCGACCGTCTCGCAGTGGTCGGGGTGGTTGGAGGCGACGAGCACGATGTCGGCCTCCAGCTGGTCGCGGCGCCGGCGCCAGAGCAGCTCCTGCAGGCAGTGGTCCTCGCGCGAGACGAGGATCGCCAGGCGCTTGGGCCGCGCGGCGTCCCACAGCCGCCACGTCATGCCGAACGGCTCGGCCACCGCCAGGCCGAAGCGCTCGGCGAGGCCCGGGCGGCGGTCGGGCTCGAGCGTGAACTCCATGCGCAGGAAGAACGCGCCGCCCTGCGGGTCGGTCGAGTACTGGTCCGAGCGCACGATGTTGGCGCCCGCCTCATAGAGGAACCGCGAGACGGCGGCGACGATGCCCGGCCGGTCCGGGCAGGAGATCAGGAGACGCAGGGGCATCGGCGAACTCAGAGCCGCGGATCTTGCCGACCGCGAGAGCGTCGCGCGTTCGCACCGGGCGTCCGCCTGCCCTCGTGGAGGGCGCGGACCGTCTCAGAGGCGTTCAGCGGCGGACCGAAATGATCGCCGGCCTGCCCACGTCGCGCCGGCGCGCTGAGCGGCGTCCGTCGCGTCAGCATGGAGCGACGGCGATTGCACGGCCGCCGGGACCGGGACATACTCGGCGTGCGTGGCCGTCACCGAGCCGCATCGGCGGGGCCACGGACGTGCTCAACCGGAAAGGGGATCTCCATGGCCACGATGCCCAAGGTGCGCGAGCTCCGAAACTTCGTCAACGGCGAGTTCCGCGACGCGCAGGACGGCGCCACGCTCGACATCGTCAACCCCTCGACCGGTGAGGTGTACGCGTCCTCGCCCCGCTCGGGCTCGGCCGACGTGGACGCCGCGATGAAGGCCGCGCGCGCCGCGTTCGACGGCGACTGGCGCGACACCACGCCCAGCGAGCGGATGGCCTTCATGCTCAGGATGGCCGACGCGATCGAGGAGCACGCCGGGCAGCTGGTCGACATCGAGGCCGAGAACACGGGCAAGCCGCGGGGCCTGACCATGAGCGAGGAGATCCCGCCGATGGTCGACCAGATCCGCTTCTTCGCGGGGGCGGCGCGGCAGCTGGAGGGCAAGGCGACCGGCGAGTACATGCGCGGCTTCACCTCGTCGATCCGCCGAGAGCCGATCGGCGTCATCGGTTCCGTCGCGCCCTGGAACTACCCGATGATGATGGCGGTCTGGAAGTTCGCCCCCGCGCTGGCGGCCGGCAACACGCTGGTCCTCAAGCCGTCCGACACGACGCCTGCGAGCACGGTGTACATGGCCGAGCTCTTCGCCGACATCCTGCCGCCCGGGGTGTTCAACGTCGTCTGCGGCGACCGCGACACCGGTGCGCAGGTGGTCAGCCACCCGATCCCCGAGATGGTGTCGATCACCGGCAGCATCGCGGCGGGCAAGGCGGTCGCGCATGCGGCGGCCGACACGCTGAAGCGCTGCCACCTCGAGCTCGGTGGCAAGGCCCCGGTCATCGTCTTCGACGACGCCGACCTGAGCCAGGCGGCGGAGGACATCGCGATCGCCGGTTACTTCAACGCGGGGCAGGACTGCACCGCCGCCACCCGCGTGCTGGCGTCCCAACGCGTGAGCGGCGACGTCGCGGCGGCGCTCGTGGAGCAGGCCGGGACCGTGAAGCTCTCCAAGGACGAGCAGCCGGACTCGGAGGACTTCTTCATCCCGCCGCTGAACAACCCCAACCAGCTGAAGCACGTCGGCGGCCTCGTCGAGCGCGCACCCTCGCACGCGCAGGTCCTCACCGGCGGCGAGCGCGCGACGCCCGACGGCTACTTCTTCGCCCCGACGGTGATCGACGGCCTCGAGCAGGGCGACGAGATGGCTCGCACCGAGATCTTCGGCCCGGTCATCACGGTGCAGCCGTTCAGCGACGAGGACGAGGCGCTGCGCTGGGCGAACGGCACGGACTACGGGCTGGCCTCGAGCGTGTGGACGACCAACCACAAGCGCGCCATGCGCGTGTCCCGGGCGCTCGACTTCGGCTGCGTCTGGATCAACTGCCACATCCCGCTGGTGGCCGAGATGCCGCACGGCGGCTTCAAGCAGTCGGGCTACGGCAAGGACCTGTCGCAGTACTCGCTCGAGGAGTACACGCGGGTGAAGCACGTCATGTCGTCGATCGAGGGGTGAACGAGCTCGAGCGCGCGGGCCTCACCGGCGGCCCGCGACCGAGGCGCGGTCGAGTCGGCCTGACTTGACTTCAGACACGTCTGTCTGATTTAGTAGGTCAGACACCGCTGTCTGAATTCTAGGAGTCCGATGCACACCGCCCGCTCGCACAGCCTTCCGCTCGCCGGTCACCGGTCACGCGCCCGAACCGAGCCGTCTGGGACCCGCGCCGGCGGGGCGCTCCTGGCCCTGCTGTCGCTCGCGCAGCTCATGGTCATCCTCGACATCTCCGCGGTGAACGTGGCCCTACCGGACATGGTCAGGGACCTCGGCCTCACCGGCGGCCAGGTCGGCTGGACCATCACCGCGTACTCGCTGGTCTTCGGCAGCCTGCTGCTGCTCGGCGGCCGCGCCGCCGACCTTCTCGGGCGCCGCCGGATGTTCATGACCGGCCTTGGCGTCTTCACCGCGGCCTCGGTCGCCTCCGCTCTGGCGGGCAGCGCGGGCGCGTTCTTCGCGGCCCGCGCGAGCCAGGGCCTCGGCGCGGCGATGCTCTCGCCGGCCGCGCTCTCCATCATCACCACGACCTTCCAAGGCCCACAGCGCACCAAGGCGCTCGGGGTCTGGGGCGCGGTCGGCGGCGCCGGCGCCGCCATCGGCGTCCTGGTCGGCGGCATGCTCACCGAGTGGGTCGACTGGCGCGCCATCTTCCTCGTCAACCTCCCGATCGGCGTCGCGATCGCCGGGACCATCCCGACCATGATCGCCGCGGACGCAGGGCGGCCGCAGTGGCGCGGGCTCGACGTCCGCGGTGCGATCGTCGCGACCGCGAGCCTCGCCGTCATCGTCTACGCGCTCTCGCAGGCCGCCGACGCCGGCTGGACCTCGGCGCAGACGCTCGGCCTCGGCCTGGCCGGCCTCGCCGGCCTCGTCGCCTTCGCGGCGCTGGAGACGCGCACGCGCAGGCCGCTGCTGAACGTCTCGCGGCTGCGTCAGGCCGGCGTCGGCGGCGGCCTGCTCATGATGATCGCCGCCTCTTCCGTCCTCTTCGGCACGTTCCTCCTCACCTCGATGTACCTCCAGGACGTGCTCGGCACCAGCCCACTGGAGACGGGGCTCGGCTTCCTGCCCATCGCCATCGCAGCAGCACTGGGCTCGCACGTCGGCAGCCGCATCGTCGGCGAGGCGGGCCTGCGCCGGGCGATGGTCATCGCGTTCGCGCTCGTCTCCACCGGGACGTTCCTGCTGTCCGGCGTCGACGCCGGCGGCTCCTACGTGGGCGACGTCCTGCCGGGCATGGTCATCGCCGGCCTCGGGTTCGGCATCGCGCTGGTCTCCGTGGCGCTGTCGGTGCTCACCGGCGCGCCCGAGCACGAGACCGGGATGTTGTCCGGTCTCAACACGACGGGGCATGAGGTCGGCGGCTCATTGGGGATCGCCGTCCTCGTGAGCATCGCCACCAGCGCCGCCGGCGGCGCGGCCTCGCCCGCTGGCCTGGCCGACGGCATCGGCGATGCGTTCTTCGTCGCCGGCATCATCGCCGCGACGGCCGGTATCGTCGCCCCGGCGGTGCTGCCCTCGGCCGCGAGCTTCCTGCCCAAGCTGCAGGTCGCTCCGCGCATCTCCGTGCACTGACCCGCATGGCCGTCCCGCACCACACTCCGAAGCGCCGCGCCGACGCCGAGCGCAGCATCGCCCGCATCCTCGACGCGGCCGTCGATGCGCTCGCCGAGGACCAGGAGGCGAGCATGAGCGCCATTGCCGAGCGGGCGGGCGTGGTGCGGGCGACCATCTACGTCCACTTCCCCACACGCGAAGCGCTCATCGCGGCCGTGACCGACCGCGCCCTGGCCGAGGTCGCCGCCGTCATCGCGGAGACCGATCCGGAACAGGGCGACCCGGCCGAGGCCCTGCGCCGCATCGTGGCAGCGACGTGGCGCATGCTCGGCCGCTACCACGCCTTGGTCGCCATCACCACGAGCACCTCGACCCCCGAACAAGTGCGCCGGAGGCACGAGCCGGTGCTCGGCCGCCTGCTGCCGTTGGTCGAGCGCGGCCAGGCGGCGGGCGTGTTCCGCACCGACGTCCCGGCCGGCTGGCACCTGGCGATGCTCATGGCCGTCATCCACGCCGCCAGCGCGGAAGTGCGCGCCGGCCGAGTCGAGGAGGCGGCCGCCGAGACCGCCGTGGTCGACAGCGTCCTCGGCGTCCTGGCCGGAGCACCGCCTCGAGCGCTCTCCCGCTGATGAGCAAGGCAAGGAAGAGGAGCGCCGGCCTGCTGCTGTACCGGGTGGGTGACGGCCGGCTCGAGGTGTTCCTGGGCCACATGGGCGGCCCGTTCTGGCAGAACAAGGACGCCGGCGGCTGGTCGATCATCAAGGGCGAGTACGACGAGCACGAGGACCCGTTCGTCGCTGCCCGGCGGGAGTTCGCCGAGGAGACCGGTATGCAACCGCCCCAAGGCGCGACCGTCGACCTGGGCGAGATCCGCCAGCCGAGCGGGAAGCGCATCACGGCCTGGGCCGTCGAAGGCGACTTCGACCCGGCGGCCGTCAAGAGCAACACGTTCGCGATGGAGTGGCCGCCGCGATCCGGCCGGCACCAGGAGTTCCCCGAGATCGATCGCGCGGACTGGTTCGACACAGCGACAGCGCGGGTGAAGCTGGTGAACGGCCAGGTGCCGTTCATCGACGTCCTCGAGCGCCGCGTACTCGGAGCCGCGCGAGCGTAGAGTCCCGTCGCTGTGCTCGGCCTCCTCGCCCTCCCAGCGGCGCTGCTCGCGCTCGCGCCGTCGTTCCACCACTCGATCGAGCCGCTGCCGCGGCCCGTGCAAAAGCAGCTCAAGACGCAGGGCTTCTGGCACACGGGTTGTCCGGTCACGCTCTCCGACCTGCGGCTGCTCAGCGTGTCCTATCGGGATTTCCGCGGGCGCACGCGGCCGGGTCAGGTGATCGTCAACCGCGCGGCCGCGGCGCCGCTGGCGCGGGTGTTCCGCCAGCTGTACGCGCTGCACTTCCCGATCCGCCACATGCGCCTCGACGACGCCTATGGACCCAGGCGCGACCGACCTCGGGACGGCGACGTGAGCGGATCGTTCGAGTGCCGCGAGGCGGTCCCGTCGCCCTGCACGGGCGGGCGAGGCACAGGCTCCTGGTCGATGCACGCCTACGGGCTGGCGGTCGACCTCAACCCGGTCGAGAACCCCTACGTCGGGTGCGGCCAGAGTCGCGACCCGTCCGCGGCGCGGTACAAGGACCGCTCCCGTCACCGGCGCGGGATGGTCACCCGCCGGGTCATCAAGGCGTTCGGCTCCATCGGCTGGGGCTGGGGCGGCGCGTGGAGCGGCAACACCAAGGACTACATGCACTTCTCGTCGACCGGACACTGACGGCGCCGCTCGCCGCGGGCCCGAGCGCCTCCCCGAAGTACGCACGAGGACGCCGGCCGCCGGATTCTTCCCACCTGCGGCGAACATCTGTACGGTCGCCGCATGGCTCAGGCGCGCGAGGTACGGCGGCGTCGACCGACGCGCCCGCGCACATCCCGGTTCGAGCGGCAGCCCGCCCGTGCCCTGAGCCGGGTCGCGGGCGAGGGCGCGACCGTGGTGCTGGTGGGCCTGGAGGAGCTGGGCGACGAGTGCTGGGCGGTGCTCGATGCGGCTCGGGTGCGGCTCGTGCGTGTCGCGGACGTCGCCGACGCGGTCCGCGCAGTGTCCGATCAGGCCGCTCAGGTCGTGATCGCTGACGCACAGGACGGCCCGGCGCTGACCGCCGCCGTCCGTCGGCGGCGCGAGCTCGCCTCGACGCACATCGTGCTGTGCGCGGCACTCGACTCGCCGCGCGAGCTGCGAGAAGCGATCGACGCCGGCGCGGACGATGTCATGCGCGTGCCGTTCGAGCCGGAGGTCCTGGCCGCGCGCGTGGCCGCCGGCCTCAGCGCCGCCCGCGTCCGGGCTCAGGAGGCCCTGCTGCGTTCGCTGGTGGCCAACATCCCGGGAGCCGTCTATCGCTGCGAGTGCGACGGAGACTGGACGATGGAGTGGCTCAGCGACGAGATCGAGGTCATCTCCGGCTATCCCGCGAGCGACTTCATCGACAGCGCGGTGCGGACGTTCGCCAGCGTCATCCATCCCGACGACCGCGAGCAGGTCGAGCACTCCGTCTTCGACGCGGTCGACGCACGCCGTCCCTTCACGCTGGAGTACCGGATCCTGCACCGGGACGGCGGCGAGCGCTGGGTCCTCGAACGCGGTCAGGCACAGGAGTCCGGCGACGGTCGGCGCTGGCTGGATGGAGCGATCTTCGACATCACCGCCCGCCGCGCCGCCGAGCAGGCGCTGCGCGAGCACCAGGTCGTCGAGGCGCAGCTCGCCGAGGTCCGCGCCTCGCGTGCGCGCATCGTCGAGGCGGCCGACCGGGCTCGCCGCGAGATCGAGCGCAACCTGCACGACGGTGCGCAACAGCGGTTCGTCTCCATCGCGCTGCAGCTGCAGCTCTGGCTCGCGGCCCACCGCGACATGCCGGAGGCGGCTCGTTCCGAGCTCGGCGCCGTGCTCGCCGAGCTGAAGACGGGTCTGGGCGAACTACGCGACCTCGCCCACGGCCTCCACCCTGCGGTCCTCAGCGATCGCGGGCTGCAGCACGCGTTGTCCACCCTCGCCAACCGCGCCGCCGTGCCGGTGGACCTGCGAGTCGCGCTTCCGGCGCAGCGCCTCCCGATCTCCATCGAGGCCACCGCCTACTTCACCGTCTGCGAGGCGCTCACCAACGTCGCCAAGTACGCGCAGGCGAGCCGCGCCTGGGTCACGGTCGAGCGCAACAACGGCCACCTCCACCTCGAGATCGGCGACGACGGCGTCGGCGGCGCAGACATCGGCGCCGGCTCGGGCCTCCAAGGACTCCGCGACCGGGTGGCAGCCGTCAATGGGACCCTGCACCTGGTGAGTCCGGCCGGCACCGGCACCGTCCTCAAGGCCCGTCTGCCCGGGGGCTGAGCAGCGGGCGCGTCGGTTCGAGCCGACCACCGATCCCGGTCGCCCACAGGCAGGCCGTAGCGAGGACCGCGTCGATCCCGTCCGTGCGGCGCTTCTACGCCGCCGACCCCTTCACCAGCCGGCTCGAGCTGCTCCCCGTGAGCTGGAGGCAGAATTCGGCGGCGAGGCCGTGGCGGCCGGCCGGCGTGACGCGCCGGGTGATGCCACCGGATTCCGCGCGGGGTGCACGCACGGCCGACGGGCCCGCGCTCAGACGGCCGGCCGCTGAGGGCCGGCGGCCGTCATGCCGGTGCCGCTTTTGGCGCGGCGCCGGGCCAGCGCGTGCCGCGTCCGCCGCCAGCGCGCCTTGGCGGCTTGACCGTTGATCCGCGCAGCCATCTGGCACGGTCGGTCGCCCATCAGCACGCGCATGGCCAGCCGCAGCGTGCCGGCGGCGGCCTTCTCGGGCGCACCGGACTGAAACGGCGGCTGGGGGTCGTAGTCGATCGCCAGCTGGAGTGACTCGGCCAGCCGCCGTCCGTGGACGCGCTCGGTGAGCGCCAGGGCCATGTCGATCCCGGCCGAGACGCCGGCTCCGCTGATGTGGTTGCCCTGCCAGACGACCCGGTCGGCGACGACCTCGACGCCCATCGCACGCAGGTTGTCCCGGAATGCCCAGTGCGGCGATCTTCATCGGACCCCCGCCTGCTGGAAGGGCTCGGCTTTGCGACGGCCGTCTCGCGCGGCGAAGTCGGCGATCTGCTCGGCGATGAACTCGGCGTCGTCCTTGACCCATCCCAGCAGCGCCGAGCCGCGCGTGTGCTGCCACGGCAGGCCCAGGAAGTACAGGCCGGGCGCAGCGGTCACCCCACGCTGGTGCACCACCCGCCCGTCGGCGTCCAAGATCGGCAGCTGCACGAACGAGTGGTCGAGCCGGAACCCGGTCGCCCAGATGACCGCCGCCGGACTCACCGACCCGCCGTCGGCGAAGGACACGTGGCGCTCGGCGACGTCGACGGTGCGGCCGTGCAGCCGGATGCCGCGCCGGCGCGCCGACCGCGGGCTCGAGCCGATGAGCGTCTCGCGGTGCTGCAGGCGGCTGCCGACGCGCGAGGTCACAGCAACCCGCATCACGCGGAGGGCCTCGAGGTAGTCGAAGAGGTCGCGCCCCAAGAGCCGCTGCGGCAGCGGGGTCTGCCGCGCGCCGACCGACAGGTGCACCTCGCGACCGGCGTCGGCGAGCTCCTCGGCGATCTGATAGCCGGTGTTGCCGCCTCCGACGACGAGCACCGCGCCGGCCGGCAGCTGCTCGGGCCGGCGGTACTCGGTGCTGTGCAGCTGCACGACAGCGAGGTCGAGCCGCTCGGCGATCGAGGGCACGGCCGGCACCTGGAAGGGACCCGTGGCGATCACGACCTGCCGGGTGCGCACCGTGCGGTCGTCGAGATCGACGCTGTAGCCGCCGTCGTCGGCGGCCCGCACCGCCTGCACGCGGCTGCCGAACTCGATCGGGAGATCCAGCTCGCGGGCGTAGTCGGCGAGATAGGCGACGACCTCGTCGCGCCCCGGGTACGCGCCCGGATCGCCCGGGAACGGCAGGCCCGGCAGGCTGTTGCGCCGCACCGGCGTGAACAGGCGCATGGAGTCCCACCGCCCCCGCCACGCCGCCGCGGGCTCGGCGGCGGCCTCGAGGATCATGAAGTCGCGGCCCTGGCTCTTGAGGAAGTAGCCGATCGCCAGGCCGGCCTGGCCGCCCCCGACGACGACGATCTCGCGCTCGGCGCTCGTGGTGAGGTCGGTCACGGGGCCCCCTCAGCGCCCGCGGGCTCTTCGACGTCGAAGCTGAACATCATCCCGCTCTCGTGGTGCTCGGCGATGTGGCAGTGCGCCATCCACCGCCCGGGGTTCGTGACGTCGAGCAGGATGTCGACCACCTCGCCGGTGCGGACGAGCACGGTGTCCTTCCACACCAGGTTCTGCTCGGCCTCGCCGTCACGCGCCACGACCAGGAACCGGCCGGCACCGTGGACGTGGAAGGGGTGGTGCATCGGGTGGTCTGAGTCCATCTCGTTGACCAGGCGGATCTTCACGCGGTCTCCGACGGTGAACTTCCAGGCGATGGCGTGGTTCTCGTCGCCCGTCGTGCGGTCGACGAGCTTCCAGCGGGTGTTGGCCGGGGTCGTGATCTTGTTCACCTCGACCATGTCGTCCTCCCATTCGATCCCGCCCGCCGCGGCGTGGTCGTGGCCGTGGTGCTCCTGCGCCTCGTGTTCGTGGTGGTCGTGTGCCTCGTGCCCGTGGTGCTCGTGCGCGCCGGCGCCCTGCGCCGCGGCGACGCCGGCCGGCAGCAGCTTCATGCCGCACTCCGGGCAGCGGCCCTGCTCCTCGCTGGTCACCTCGGGGTGCATCGGGCAGACGTACGTCGCCGCGACCGCGAGCAGCGCCATCCCGCACTGCGGGCATCGCCCTGCGTCATCACTGACGACCTCAGGGTGCATCGGGCACTGGTAGATGACCGGCCCCTCGGGCGCCTCGAACTCCATCTCGGCGATGAAGGCGAGCGTCTTGTCGGGCTGGGTTTCCAGGACGTCGCCGAGACGCTCACGCTCGTCGGTCAGTTCTGGGTCCGTGCGCAGCTCGGCGAACTTCTCGCCGAGCGGCGGCTGCGCGGGCTGGCCGTCCACGGTGATCGCGGCCAGCCGGTAGACGCGGTCGGGGGTGTGATGCTCGAGCGCAAGCTCGCCGGGCTGCTCGAAGAGGACGTCGACGACGACGCGCTCGGACGGCGCGAGGATGACCTCCTCGACGAACTGCTCGCGCTCCACCCGGCCGCTGTCGCCGCCGACGAGCTTCATCCGCGCGCCGGGCAGCTCGACCTTGAAGACGCGCGTGTTGGCCGTGTTGGTCAGGTAGAGACGGACGACCTCGCCGTGGTGGGCCGACAGCGCGAGCTCGCTCTGGCCGGCGACGAGCAGCTCGTTGCCGAAGCGGCCCATCGCGGCGTAGTTCGTCTCGCCGCGGCTGAAGGGAGCGATCTGGCCGTCCTCGATCAGCACGTCGTCGAGGGTCACCAGCACCTCGCGGTGGCAGGCCGGCCAGTAGTCGGGGTCGGCGGGATCGACGAGGACGTTGCCGTAGAGGCCCAGCTCCTGGCCGTAGTCCTCGCGGATATGTGGGTGGTACCAGTAGATGCCCGGGTCCGGGAAGATGACCCTCGACGTGAAGCGCCCGCCCACGGGGATCGGCGCCTGGGTCTCGTGGGTGCCGTCGTAGCGGTTCTCCAGTCGCAGGCCGTGCCAGTGCACGGTCGCCTCCAGGTCACCGTCGTTGACGACCTCCACGGCGATCTCCGAGCCCTCCCGCACGCGCAGCGTCGGCCCGGGAATGGATCCGTTGTAGGCCAGCATCCGGACGGTCGCGTCGCCGATCGTCTTGGCGACCGGCGCGATCCGCAGCTCGATCTGCTCACCGTCGCCTACCTCGACCACGCGCGAGGTCGCGGCGGTAGGCAGGCCGGCTGTCTCACGTGGGAACTGTCCGCTTTCTACCTGCATAGGAGCGCCGACGCTAGACGGATCAGGCCCGCTCGCGCCGCGGAAAGCCCGCATGCTGACATTTCAAACGTCAAATGGCGCCCGGGTCAGCATGCTGACGAACGACCGTCGCGGCGGCCGGCCTATGAGTTCCTCGACGAACACCGAGCAAACCGCGGCAGCGGCGACCTTCCTGTTCGCCGACATCGCCGGTTTCACCGCCTTGACCGAGGCCCACGGGGACGAGCAGGCGGCGAGGCTGGTCGCCGACTTCTGCGCCGCGGTGCGGGCCGAATTGGGCCCCTACGGCGCCACCCAGGTCAAGACGATCGGGGATGCCCTGCTGCTGCGCATCCCCGAGCCGGCACAGGCGATCCGGCTTGGTCTGCACATCGCCCACGACGTGCTGCCGGCCCCATGGCGCGCCGGCGGTGCGGGTGGGCATGCATCACGGCCCTGCCGTCGAGCGCGACTGCGACTTCTTCGGGGCGGCCGTCAATCTCGCCGCGCGCGTCTCGGCCGCCGCGACGGGCGGCGAGGTGCTCCTCACGGCGCAGACCGCGGCACTGGCGCCCGACCTCGACGGCATCCTCTACGAGGCGCGCGGGCGCCAGGCGCTGCGCAACGTCAGCGAGCCGGTCGAGCTCGTGGCCGCCGTCCGCCACGGGCACCCCGCCGCGCACCGCCTCGCCGTCGACCCCGTGTGCCGGATGGTCGTCGATCCGCGCCACGCCGCCGGTCGCCTCGTCTACGAGGACACCGCGTACTTCTTCTGCTCGCTGACGTGCGCGGGCGAGAGTTCGCCGCCCGTCCCGAGCGCTACGCGCCCGCCGGCGGCGAGCATCGCTCCTAGGCCGCAACTCGCGACTGCGAACGTGATTCTACGTCTTTGGGCAGAGGCTTCCGGCGGCCTGGGAGGCGCAGGCGCTTCAGCGACACGGCGTTGAGCGCCACGATGACGCTCGACCCGCTCATCGAGATCGCGGCGACCTCGGGACGCAGGACGAAGCCGACCGGCTCGAACACGCCGCCGGCGATGGGCAGCGCGAGGCTGTTGTAGCCCACGGCCCAGGCGAGGTTCTGGCGCATCTTGCGCACGGTGCCCCGGCTGATCGTGATCGCGGTCGTCACGTCGAGCGGATCGGAGCGCATGAGGACGACGTCGGCGGTTTCCACCGCCACATCCGTCCCGGTCCCGATGGCGATCCCGACGTCGGCCTGAGCCAGCGCGGGGGCGTCGTTGACGCCGTCGCCGACCATGGCGACCTTGCGGCCCCCGCGTTGGAGCTCGGAGACCTTGGCTGCCTTGTCGGCCGGCAAGACCTCGGCGATCACCTCGTCGATGCCCAGCTGCGCCGCGATGCGCTCCGCCGTCGCGCGGTTGTCGCCGGAGAGCATCACGGGGCGCAGGCCGAGATCCCTGAGGGCGCGGATGGCGTCCGCCGCCGTGTCGCGGGGCGCATCGGCGATGGCGACGACGGCGGCCGCGCGGCCGTCCACCGCGACTTGGACGGTCGTGCGTCCCTCGCCTGCCAGTTGTGCGCTGCGGTCCCCGAGCCCGTCGAGCGCGATCTGCTCGCGTTCCAACAGGCGGCTGTTGCCGACGACCAGTCGACGGCCCTCGACGGTGGCCAGCGCGCCGTGACCGGGCACGGCCTCGAAGGCATCGGCCGCCGGGAGGTCCAGTCCCCGTTGCGCTGCCGCCTCGACGATCGCCGTGGCCAATGGGTGCTCGCTCTCGCGTTCGGCCGCAGCGACGAGGCGCAGGACCTCATCCTCGCTGACGCCGTCGGCGGTCACGACCGCGACGACCTCCGGCTCTCCGCGCGTCAGCGTGCCGGTCTTGTCCAGCACGACGGTGTCGAGGGCCGCCGCCTGCTCCAGCGCCATCGCATGCTTGAAGAGAACGCCACGCTGCGCGCCGAGGCCGGTCCCGACCATGATGGCCGTCGGGGTGGCGAGGCCGAGCGCATCCGGGCACGTGACGACCACGACCGTGATCGCGAACAGGAGCGCGTCCTGGACGTCGCGGCCGACGACGAAGTACCAGACGCCGAAGGTCAGGAACCCGCCGAGCAGCGCCACGAGGACGAGCCAGAACGCGGCGCGGTCCGCCAGTCGCTGGCCGGGCGCTTTGGAGTTCTGCGCCTCTTGGACCAGCTGGACGATCTGGGCGAGCGCGGTATCCGAACCGACCGCGGTCGCGCGTGCGCGCAGGGTCCCGTTCTTGTTGAGGGTCGCGCCGATCAGCCGGTCTCCCGGCCGCTTGGCGACGGGCAGGCTCTCGCCGGTGACGGTCGACTCGTCGACGGCGCTCTCCCCCTCGTCGACCACCGCGTCGACGGGCACCTTCGAGCCCGGCCGAATCAGGAGCAGGTCGCCCACCTGCACCTCCGCGGTGGGAACCTCGACCGGCTGCCCGTCCCGCAGGACCGTCGCCCTGGGCGGCGCCAGGTCCAACAGGGCGCGGATCGCGTCGTTGGCGCCGCCGCGGGCCCGCATCTCGAACCAGTGGCCCAGCAGGACGAAGCTGGCGAGCATCGCGGCGGCCTCGTAGAAGACGTCGCCCTCGATGAAGAACGTGGCCGCGACGGAGTACAGCCAGCCGACGCCGATCGCCACCGCGACCAGCACCATCATGTCCAGCGTCCGCGCGTTGAGCGCCGACCAGGCTCCGGTGAAGAAGATCGCCGAGGCGTAGAGGACGACCGGCAGGCTGAGCAGCAGCAGCCACAGGTCCCGGTCGAGGCCCAACGGCGTCGGGAGCTCGGTGCCCAGCAGCTTCGTGCCGACCGTCGACCACGCGACGATCGGCACGGTGAACGCCACCGCCACGAGGAAGCGGTTGCGCATGTCGCGGACCATCGCGTCCATCGACATGCCGGCGTGACCGCCGTGGCCGTGGCCGTGAGCCTGCGCCGCGCGCTCCGTCGCGGCATGGTCGTGGGGGGCAGCCGGCGCTCCGCGCTCCGCCATCGGGTCGCAGACGTGGCCGGGCACGGACTGGCCGGCGCAGTGATAGCCGCACTCCTGCACCCAAGCGCGCAGCTCCTCGACGCTCGTCTGCGCCGGGTCGAACGTGACGGTCGCGGTCTGGGCGACCGGATTGGCCTCGACGGCCGCGACACCCGGCCGGCGCCCCAGCACCTCTTCGACCACCGCCTTCTCGGAGGCGTAGTGCAGGCCGCCGACGTGAAGGACCGCGGTCCGCTGTGGGCGGGTGGTGGCAGTGCTCATGAGGCAGCCTCGAACGAGCGCTCGCTACCCGACGTCGTAACCGGCCTCGTCGATGGCGGCGCGGATGGCCGCGTCATCGGGTTGGACGCCGGTGACGGTCACCCGCTTGGCGTCGAGGTCGACGTCGACCTCGTTGACACCGGCGACCTGCTCGAGCTCAGCGGTGATGACGGCGCGGCAGTGGCTGCAGCTGGTGCCCGGGACGGAGTACGTCCGTTGCTCGAGGGTCTCGGTCATTCGGACGCGGCAAGGGGCGCTTCGTGCGGGCGCCTCGCGTTGGCCACACGATCCCTGAGGTCCAGGCACTGGCAGGCGATCAGCCGGTAGTGGGCTAGGTCGACTCACACGGATGCGGCGCCGGGCTGCGCGGCTTGGTGTTTCACCGCTTGACCAGATCACCGCGACGGAGTAGCGGCCGTCAGCGTCGCCGGGGACCACCGCGACGGACGAGAGATCTCGTGGGCACATCAGTGTTCAAGCGTGGCGAGGCGCAGTCCGCCGCGTTCGAGGTCGGGGCCGGTGGCGCGGAAGGCGGGGACCATCTCGCTCGTGACCAGTCCGGTCTCGTCGGTGAGCTCGTCGACGATTTCGTACCAATGCCGAATGCGCTCGGAGGTGTCGACCACGACGGTCAGGACGGGCACACGGCGGCGCAGCTGCCAGAACGAGTCGCCGTGTGGGCGATGGTCGCCGTGGTATCCCCAGATGCCGCGCAAGCTCGTCGATCCTGCGGCGCCCGCCTCGCGCAACGCGTGGGTGAGGGCATGGTGAAGCGGCTGGCCCCGGTGGCGGGACTGCTCGCCGGCGTAAATCATGAGCTTCTGCCAGATCCCCAGGCCGGACGGGTCGCTGCCGGGCAACGGTCGCGGCTCGGCGAGGACCTCGCCGTCGCGCTTGCACACACGGACGCGCTCGAGCGTCACGAGCGGCCGGGCCAGGATGGCCCTGAGCTCGGAAAGCAGCTCTGCCATACGGTGGCCGTCGCCGACGCTGATGACCATGAGCGGCACGCGGCTGTTGCGGGCGAAGAAGCGGGCGCGTTGCCGGACGCCGTGTGCGGTGCCGTCGACGCCGAGTAGGACGGTCGCGCCGGCAATCCCGTGGCGGTGCAGCAGATCGACGACGGTCTCGTAGGCGGGGCGACCGGCCGTGCGCTCCTGGCGACCGATGTAGACCGTGAGCTTCGCCGCGTCGTGCAACGCGGGCGGAAACTGCACGGGCTCGATGCCGCCCGTCCACATGCGCGCGCGCTCGAGGGTGACGAGGCCGTGGAAGCGCAACTGCTGGACCTCGTCAAGCGCAGCTTCGATACGCCGGCGGGTGTCGACGGCGACCGAGACCAGCGGAAGGTCCTCCGAGAGGGTGAGCAGCCGGTCGGTGCGCAGGTGATGCTTGGCGCCGAACCCCTCGACACCGCGCATCACCAGGCTGGTCTGCAGTTCGTGGCGAGCGTAGATGTCGATCAGGGCGTCGGCGAGGAAGCCGCCGTTCGCGCGTGCGCGCTCACCGAAGTAGATGGTGAGCTTGAGGCAGTCGTCCGTCACAGCAAGCCCCCAAGGAGCCGGCCGGCCCATGCGGCGCTGACGCCGAGGACCAGGCTCAGGGCGAAGTTGACCGCGCCCAGACGCACGCGGCCATCCTCGCCCAGCCGGTGGGATTCGAGCGCCCAGGTGCTGAAGGTCGTGAAGGAACCCAGCAGGCCGGTGCCCGCGATCCGGAAGGCGTCCTCGGACACGGCGGCACCGGCCAGCACGCCGAGCAGCAGCGCACCGGTGAGATTGACGGCGAGCGTGCCGTACGGGAAATCGCGGCCGACGCGGTCGGCGACCGCGCCGTCGTAAAGGAACCGACCGATGGCGCCAGCGCCGCCGATCATGCCCGCGGCGAGCAGGACAGCGACGCTCATGCCGTCACCCGGGCCCGGCGCACGAGGTTGGTGGCCGCCGCCACGGCGACGAAGCCGGCGGCGACGCTCGCGGTCGCATAACCAAAAGCGAGGCCGACGGCGTCCTGGTCGAGCATCCGCAGCAGCTCCAGCTGCATCGTCGAGAACGTCGTCAGGGCGCCGCAGAAGCCGGTGCCCAGCAACGGCCGACGATAGGAGGACAGCGGCAACCGCTCCTGGAGGCGGGTAGTGAAGTAGCCGAGGAGGAAGGCGCCCAGGACATTGACGCCGAACGTCGCCCACGGCCACTCATCCGGCCTGCGCGGCAGCGCTTCCACCATGGCAGCGCGCGCCACAGCGCCGATGAAGCCGCCCGCGAAGATCGCCCCAAGCTCGCGGCCATCGAAGCGCACGGGCCCCCTCACCGGCGGTCGAGCGGGTTTCGGCCGAGGGCCAGCCACAAGACGGCCACAGCCAAGCCGATGCCCTGGGCCAGCGCGGCCAGGCCGACGCCGCCCAGCAGGCCCCCGTCATCGGCCCACAGGATCCCGGCCACCAGCAGCACGACGGCGGCCGGTGCGAGGTATGCGGCGAAGCCCCGGCGTAGCCGCGGCCGCTGATCGGCGCCGCGCGACATGCCGGTCACGAGCCCCCCGCGTCGCCTCGTCGCGTCCCAGCATCGACGGCGACCGCCGCGTCCTTCGAGCGCCGGCTGCTCGGGTCGTCGGGCGGAAATCGCGACGAATGGCAGCCGCGGCGGCGATCCTCGCCTGCGGGATGGCCCGCCGCCATCAACTGGACCGCCGATACGAGCGGGACGCTGCGATGATCGCCGGGGTGCTGAAGGCGGCGGCAAGGTTGGCTGGCTCCATTCGGGTCCTCCAAGCGACGTCGATTGACGGTGTCGCAGAGGCCATCAGCGGCCCGAAGCCGCGGTTATGACGGAGCGAGCCTCATCGCTCGGTCCTGCTCATCCAAGGGTACCGCTGCGACCCGGGCACCGCGCGCTCGCCGCCAATCGCTTCGGGCCGCACCCCTGCACAGCCGCGGGGAAGGGCCAGCGTCGTCGCCGCAGCCGTGCCGTCCCATGCCAGCGCTGGGCAATCATCCGGTGGGCCGGCTTCGCGCAGATTCAGACTCAGCCGTCGAGGACGGACGCGAGCAGCGCCACGACCGCGTAGACGCCC
>JBKPLC010000083.1:0-10095 GCA_046731495.1 Actinomycetota bacterium
AGGACGTTGAACGCCACCTGGTGGGGAAAGACCTTGGCCTCCACCTGCTTGCCCGCGAGAATGGCTTCGGACTGCTCGCGCAGCTCCTTGATCGCGTTCCGGCCGGTGCCGGACACCGACTGGTAGGTGGAGACGATCAACCGCTCGATCCCGGCGGCATCCAGGATCGGCTTCAGCGCCACCATCAGCTCCATCGTCGTGCAGTTCGGGTTCGCGACCAGGCCGTTGTGACCCTCGGCCGCGTCGTCGTTCACGCCGGCGACGACCAGCGGCACCTCCTCGTGCATCCGCCAGTAGCTCGTGTTGTCGACCACGACCGCTCCGGCCTCGATCCACCTCTGCGCCCACGCCGAGCTCACCTTGCCGCCGGCCGAGGAGAGGATCAGATCGAGACCCTGGATCGATTCATCGGTGAGCTCCACGACCTCGAGCTCCTCGCCCGCGAACTCGACCGTGCTGCCCGCCGACCGCGCGGACGCCAGCGGCCGCACCTCGGCCGCCGGGAACTGCCGCTCCGCGAGAACCTCGAGGATCGTCGAGCCGACGGCGCCGGTGGCGCCGACGACGCCGACCCTGTATTCGCCGTTCGCAGCCATCTCGCAAAGAGTACGGAGTGGCCCGGCTCAGCTGGAGACGGTCGGGCGGTGCTCGGTGCCGGTCGGATCCTCTTTCTGGATCGCGCCCTCCCCCAGCTCGAAGGCCGAGTGGAGCGCCTTGACCGCATTCGGCACCTGGTCCGCACGGATCACGCAGGAGATCTTGATCGGGGAGGTGGAGATCATCTCGATGTTGATCTCGTTCTCGCCGAGGACCCGGAAGACCTGGGCCGCGACGCCGGGATGGCTGCGCATCCCCGCGCCGACGATCGAGACCTTGCCCATCCGCTCGTCGGTCTCGATGCCGATGCTCGAGTCCTGCCCCCGGATCGCCTCGACCGCGCCGGCCAGGTCATCGGACTCGACGGTGAAGGAGAGGTCCGCCCCGCCATCGTGGGAGACGGGCTCGTTCTGGATGATCATGTCGACGTTGATGTTGGCGTCGGCGAGCGCGCCGAAGATGCGCCCGGCCACGCCGGGCTTGTCCGGTACGCCGGTCAGGGTGACCCGCGCCTCGTCGGTCGAGTGGGTGACTGCGGTGATCAGCGGCTGTTCCATGGTCTCCTGCTCCGAGACCACGAGGGTACCGGGGGCTTCGTCCGCCGAGCTGCGGCAGTGGATGCGGACATCGTGGTTGCGGGCGTACTCGACCGAGCGCAGCTGCAGGACCTTGGCGCCGGAGGAGGCCATCTCGAGCATCTCCTCGTAGGAGACGATCGGGAGCTTGCGAGCCTCCGGCACGATCCGGGGGTCGGCGCTGAAGACGCCGGCCACGTCGGTGTAGATCTCGCAGACCTCCGCGCCGAGCGCGGCCGCCAGGGCGACCGCCGTGGTGTCCGAGCCGCCACGGCCGAGGGTGGTCACGTCGCGGCTGTCGGTGGAGACACCTTGGAAGCCGGCGACCAGGACGATCGAGTCCTCCCCGAGGGCGGAGCGGATCCGGTCGGCGCGCACGTCGATGATCCGCGCCTTCGTATGGGAGGAGTCGGTGACGATGCCGGCCTGGGACCCGGTCAGCGAGATCGCTCGATGGCCGAGGTCGTTGATCGCCATCGCGCAGAGCGCGCATGACTCGCGCTCGCCGATTGAGAGCAGCATGTCCATCTCCCGCGGGTCCGGCCGGGGCGAGATCTCTCGGGCAGCTTCGACCAGCCGGTCCGTGGTCTTGCCGCGGGCCGACAGCACCGCCACCACCTGATGGCCCTGCTCCCGCGCGGCGACGATCCGGTTTGCGGCGCGCTTGAGCTCCTCGGTGCCCGCCACCGAGGTGCCGCCGAACTTCATCACCACGATTCCGTCTGCAGCCGTCGCCGGCATGGCGGTTGAGGATAGGTGAGCTTTAACCCGTCCAATATCGTCGAGTCGGATGTCTGAGCCGGCGATCAGCGTCCGCGGGCTGCGGAAGTCATACGGGAGCAACGAGGCCGTGCGCGGCATCGACTTCCAGGTCGCGCGCGGCGAGGTCTTCGGCTTCCTCGGTCCGAACGGCGCCGGCAAGACGACCACGGTCGAGATCCTCGAGGGCTATCGGGATCGCACGGCCGGCGAGGTCACGGTGCTCGGCTCGGATCCCGGCGAGCCGACACAGGAGTGGCGCGAGCGAATCGGCCTGGTGCTGCAGGAGTGCGAGCTCGATCCGCTGCTCACCGTGCGCGAGACCATGGCGCAGTTCGCGAGCTTCTATCCGAAGCCCCGAGCGGTCGATGAGACCATCGAGCTGGTCGGGCTCGCCGAGAAGCGCGACGCCCGCGTGGGCGCGCTCTCGGGAGGGCAGCGCCGTCGGCTGGATGTCGGCGTCGGGATCATCGGCGACCCGGAGCTGCTCTTCCTCGACGAGCCGACGACCGGCTTCGATCCCTCCGCCAGGCGCGACGCCTGGAACATGATCGAGGGGCTGCGCGCCCTGGGGACCACAATCGTCCTCACGACCCACTACATGGACGAGGCCCAGCACCTCGCCGACACCGTGGTGATCCTGCGTGAGGGGCAGATCGTCGCGCACGGTTCCCCCGAGAACCTCGGCGCCCAGCTCGGCCGCGAGACCATGATCCGCTTCCGGCTGCCCGATGGAATCGACGCTGAGGAGCTCGAAGCCGCGGTGGGCCTGCGGCCGGAGCTCTCGGGCAACGTCGCCACGATCGCGTCGTCGGACCCGCAGCGGGACCTCTACGCCCTGCTCGGCTGGGCGCGCGAGCGGAACCTTGGGCTCGAGGACCTCGAGGTGCGGCGCCCCAGCCTGGAGGATGTCTTCCTCGACCTCACCGCGCAGCGTGAGGAGGTCGCCGTCGGATGAGCGACCTCGCCCTCGTCCTGACCCAGACGCGCTACGCGCTGATCTCGACCTCGCGCAACCCGCGCGCCGTGGTCTTCAGCCTGGCCTTCCCCGTGATCCTGCTCGTGATGTTCAACGAGATCTTCATCTCGGCGACCGACACGACCACGGTCGCCGGCGCCACGATCGACGGCCAGTCCTACTTCACCGCCGGGATGATCGCCTACTCGATGGGGTTGCTCTGCTTCACGCAGCCGCTGGTCGCACTAACCGCACAGCGCGAGCGCGGGCAGCTGAAGCGTCTGCGAGGGACGCCGGTGCCGTCGTGGACCTTCATCACCGCGATGGTGCTCCGGTCGGTCCTGCTGGCGCTCGTGGTCGGCGCCGTGATGCTGGCGATGGGCGTCGTCTTCTGGGGAGTCGACCTGACCGCGCGCACGGTCCCCGGCATCCTGATCATGCTGTTCCTCGGGACGACCAGCCTGTGCGCGCTCGGCGTCGCGATGACGGCATTCACCACCACCGAGGACACGGCCTCCTCGATCGGGCCGTTCACGATGGTGATGCTCTCCTTCATCTCGGGGATCTTCATCCCGATCGATCAGCTGCCGGGCTGGCTGCAGGAGATCGGGCGGATCTTCCCGCTCTACCACCTCGCCCAGGGACTCCAGCTGTCCGTCGCCGGCGCGAAGGGCGGGATCGGCCTCAGCGCCAACGACGTCGCGTCATTGGCGCTCTGGGGCATCGCCGGCATCGCGGTCGCCTCGCGTCGCTTTCTCTGGGAGCCGCAGGGGGGCGCCTCGGGCTAGCTCCCGTGTGACCAGAGTCACACACCTGGATATATCGGATTGATATATCTGGCCCATGGAGCTGAGCGCAACCGGAAAGGTCATTCTCGGGATGCTGGCCGCGAGGCCGCGGTCCGGCTACGAGATCAAGCAGCTGGTCGACAGCTCGGCCCGCTTCTTCTGGGCGGCGAGCTACGGCCAGATCTACCCCGAGCTCAAGAAGCTCGAGACGACCGGGCTGATCACGGGCGATGACTCCTCCACCGGGGCGCGGCAGCGCACCACCTTCAGGCTCACCGCCGACGGCAAGCGTGCGGCTCGCGAGTGGATCGCCGAGCCTCCGGAGGTGCTCGAGACCCGGGACGAGGGGCTGCTGAAGCTCTTCTTCGCGGGCTCGATCGAGCCCAAGCGGGCGGCCGAGATCGCGCGCGAGCGCGCGGCGATCTCGAAGGCGAAGGCGACTCAGCTCCGCGCGATCGCGGAGCAGGTCGACCAGACCGGTAAGCCGGAGGGCCCCGATGCCCGGCCGGACGCCGGTTCGATGACCGTCCTCCGCTACGGCATCGAGGCAAGCGAATGGGCGGCGGAGTTCTTCGAACGCGCCGCCGAGGATCTGGAACGAGAGACGTCCGGCGCAGTCACGGCCGCCGGGGGGAGGTAGGAAATGTTCAACGCACTCGCATCGCTGGCACAGGGCCACGGCAAGCGCACGGCGATCTTCGCCGTCGTCTTCTTCATCGTCGCCGGTGCTCTCGGCGGAGGGGTCGCCAACAAGCTGGCACCCTATGGCGCCGACGACCCGGCGAGCGAGAGCGTCAAGGCGCAGGACCGGCTGGAGGACGACGGCTTCCGGCAGGTGGACGTGATCGTGCTCGTCCAGAACGTCGATCCGAATACCAAGGCCGGCCAGGCCCGGATCGAGCGCCTCGAGGGTCCCCTGAAGAGCAATCCCGACGTCGCCTCCGTGACCAGCTACGTCGACACCCGCAGCCCGGACTTCGTCTCGAAGAACGGCGACGCGACCTATCTGGCGGTCGCGCTGAAGCCGACCGACGACAAGGAGCGACAGGACGCGGCCAAGGCGATCGCCGACGAGTTCGGCGGGAAGCCCGGCGTGAGTGTCGGCGGGATCTCCCTCGCGCAGGAGCAGGTGAACAAGCAGGTCGAAAAGGACCTGCGTATGGCGGAGGCGCTGGCCTTCCCCCTCCTCTTCCTGCTCTCGCTGGTCTTCTTCCGCAGCGGCGTCGCAGCGCTGCTGCCCTTGATGATCGGGGGATTGGCGATCGTCGGCACCTTCCTGTTGCTGCGCCTCGCCAATGAGGTCGTCGACGTCTCGATCTTCGCCCTCAACCTGACCACAGGGCTCGGACTCGGGCTGGCGATCGACTACAGCCTGTTCGTCGTCTCCCGCTACCGCGAGGAGATCGTCAAGACCGGGCCGGGGCTGGACGCGATGCGGCGGACGATGAACACCGCCGGCCGGACCGTGCTGTTCTCCTCGCTCACGGTGGCGGCGGCGCTCGCCTCGCTGATGGTCTTCCCCCAGCGCTTTCTCTATTCGATGGGCCTGGGCGGGACGCTGGTCGCCCTGCTCGCCGCCACCATCGCGCTGACCGTCCTGCCCGCCGTGCTGGCGCTGCTCGGCCACCGGGTGAACGCCTGGGCGCCCAAGTTCCTCCAGCGGCGCGCTGAGCGCGACGCGACGGTCACCCAGTCGGGCTTCTGGTACCGGCTCTCGCACTTCATCATGCGTCGCCCGATCGGGGTCGCGACGGCAACCGCCGCCCTCCTGATCGTGCTGGGCCTCCCGTTCTACTCGCTCAAGTTCACCTCGGTCGACGCTCAGGTGCTCCCTGAGAGCGCCAGCGCCCGGCAGGTCGACGACGTGATGAGAGCCGAGTTCCCGCCCTTCCGCGACACCCCGAACCTGTTGCTGGTCGAGAACGCGACCCCGCAGGCGCTCACGCAGATCCAGCGTGAGGTCTCCCAGGTCGAGGGCATCGGCCAGGTCCAGCCGCCGCAGCAGCTGGGCAACGGCGACGCGGTGATCCAGGCGTACGCGAAGCAGAGCTACATCGACGACACCAGCCGCGAGGCGGTCAAGACGATGCGTGACCTGCCGGTTCCGAGTGGATCGGAGCTGCTGGTCGGCGGGGCGGCCGCCGGGTTCGTAGACCTGCAGTCGAGCCTGATCTCGCATGGGCCGATCGCCCTGGCGATCGTGATCGTCGCGACCCTGATCGTGCTCTTCCTGATGACGGGGTCGGTGATCCTGCCGGTCAAGCAGCTGGTGATGAACGCCCTCAACCTGAGCGCCGTCTTCGGGATCCTGGTCTTCATCTTCCAGGACGGCCGGCTCGAGGGGCTGCTCGACTACCGCGGCCAGGGGGCGCTCGAACAGACCATGCCGATCCTGCTCTTCGCGGTCGTCTTCGGCCTCTCGACGGACTACGGGGTCTTCCTCCTTTCCAGGATCAAGGAGGCGCACGACTCGGGGATCAAGAGCTCCGAGGCGGTCGCGGTGGGCCTGGAGCGGACCGGGCGCATCGTGACGGCGGCGGCCCTGCTCTTCGCCATCGCGATCGGCGCCTTCGCGACCTCCCAGATCATCTTCATCAAGGAAAACGGCATCGGGACCGCCCTGGCGGTGCTGATCGACGCCAGCCTGATCAGGGCGCTGCTGGTCCCGTCGTTGATGGAGCTGCTCGGCGACTGGAACTGGTGGGCGCCGAAGCCGCTGCGCCGGCTCCACGAGCGGATCGGGCTCAGCGACACGAGCCCGGAACCCGCTACCGGGTGAAAGGACGGATCATGAGCAACCAACCTGCCATGGCGACGACCGGGATTGACTCCGCGCTCGAGCGCAACCGCGCCTTCGCCGCCGCCGGCGGCCATCAGGGCGCCGTGGTCTTCCCCGACTTGCGCCTATTCGTGGTCACATGCGTCGATCCGCGCGTTGACCCCGCGCATTTCCTTGGCCTCGGGCTCAGTGACGCGATGGTCGTCCGCAACGTTGGCGGGCGGGTTACACCAGAGGTGATCAACGATGTCGCCTTCATCGGCCAGATCGCGGATGACGTGCTGCCCGACGGGCCACTGTTCGAGGTCGCCGTGATGCACCACACTCAGTGCGGGGCCGGTGCCCTCGCCGACGACACCTTCCGTCGCCGCTACGCGGAGCGGACAGGCTCCGACGAGTCCACGCTGCGAGACCGAGCAATCCTCGACCCCAGGGCCACAGTCACATGTGACGTCGAGCAGCTCCGCTCCGCATCAGCAATCTCCCCGCGCATAGCCGTCTCCGGCCACGTCTACGACGTCGAAACCGGCCTGGTGGAGACGATCATCCCCGCTGGTCGCTGAGCGGTTGTGAAGGGCGGGACCGGTTAGCGCCGGAGGCCGCGGGTATCCTGGGCGGCCTTGACCATCGCCACGGCCATATTCCTGATCGCGGTCGGCGCGATCCTGCGCTACGCGATCAATGTCGAGAGCGACGTGATCAACATCCAGACCGTCGGGCTGATCCTGATGATCGCCGGCGGCGCCGGGCTCGCGCTCTCGCTGCTCTACGAGCTCGTCCAGCAGGGTGGGTCGAAGGACCGGGACGAGTACCGCGGCGGCGGCTACGACGATCCGACCCGCCGGCTCTAGCCCGGAAGCAACCGCTCGACCAGCGCCCAGGATGGGCGCGATTCGAACTGCTCGCGCAGGTCGGGGCGGTAGGCGCCGAGGGCGAGGGACGGTGCGACCTGGAAATCCGCGGCGGTGAGCTCGGAGCCGTTCAGGGTGTCCGACGCGATCAGCGAGTCGACGTGGTCGAGCACGCTCGGAAGCGCGAGCAGATCGAGCCGTTCGATCTCGTCCGTGATGCCGAAGTAGCGGTAGGCCCCGGTCGCTGCGAGCCGTCGGCGCCAGTTGCTGTAGGCGAGGATCGGACCGAGCCTGCCGTCACTCCCGCAGGAGGCATCGCGGCGGCCGGCAGCGAGCAACAGGCGCCGCGTCAGCGTCTGCAGGATGGCGTCGTTGAAGCGCTCAGCCAGCTCGATCTCCCGGGCGCGGTCGGCCGGCACCAGCGGCGGGTCGGGACGCAGCCCGTCAAGGAAACGAGCGATCTTCCGATTCGTCTGGATGCGGGTCCCGTTGAGCTTGATCGCGGGAACGGTGCGACCGGGGAAGCCGCGGGCCCGCATCGTCGCGGTCTGGACACCGGGCGACATCTCCTTCGTCTTCCAGGGGATCCCCTTGTGCTCCAGCATCAGCATCGCTGAGCGACAGGCGTGCGACCCGGGGATCGTGTAGAGCAGAGGCCGTTCGGCCACGGACCGAGGCTAGCCCAGGGATTGCCGGCCCGCCAGGGCCTTGCCGAGGGTGACCTCGTCGGCGTGCTCGAGGTCGGCGCCGACCGGCAGCCCGCTGGCGAGCCGGGTGACGGTGACACGGTCGCGGAGGGCGTCGGCGATATGGAGGGCCGTTGCCTCACCGGTGGTCGTCGGGTTGGTGGCGAGGACGACCTCCTTGACCTCGCCGTCGACGCGGTCGAGCAACTCGGCGATCCGCAGGTCCTCGGGGTCGATCCCGTCGATCGGGGAGAGCGCGCCGCCGAGCACGTGGTAGACGCCGCGGTACTCGCCGGTGCGCTCGATCGGGATCACGTCCGACGGCTCCTCGACCACGCAGATCACGGACTGATCTCGGCGCGCGTCCTCGCAGATCCGGCAGAGCGGCCCCTCGGCGAGATTGAAACAGCGCTCGCAGAGACCGACCTTCTCCTTCACCTCGCGGATCGAGTCGGCGAGGGCCAGCGCGTCCTCCTCGCTGGCGCGCAGGATGTGGAAGGCGAGCCGCTGCGCGGTGCGCTGGCCGATCCCGGGCAACTTGGAGAGCTCGGCGATCAGGCGGCTGATCGGACCCGCGTACATGAGGACAAGCGTAGGGGCCGGGGTGGCCCTACATCCCGGGGAGGCCGGGGAGACCTCCGCCGAGGCCGGCGATGCCGCCCATGCGGCTGGCGGCAAGCTCCTGGGCGGAGCGAAGCGCCTCGTTGACGGCGGCGGTGACCATGTCCTGGAGCAGCTCGGGGTCCTCGGGGTCGATCGCCTCGGGCGAGATGGTGATCTCGCGGAGCTGCATGTCGCCGGTCATGGTGACCTTCACCATCCCTCCGCCTGCGCTCGCCTCGACGGTCTCGTCCTTGAGCTGCTCCTGGGCCTTGGCCATCTCGGCCTGCATCTGCTGGGCCTGCTTGAGGAGCTGGTTGAGGTTCGGGCCCTGGGGCATCAGCCGGCCTCGCTCTCGCGGCTCTCGTCCTCAACGACCTCGGTCGCGTCAAAGGTGTCCTTGATCAGGTTGATCTTGTCCTCCTCGCTGAGCTGGGCCGCTGCCTCGGGCGCTGCCTCGCCATTCTCCTCCTCCACGAGCTCGTACGCGGGCCGCATGCGCGTGCCGACGATCACGCCCACCGCCTCAGTCATCCGCTCGATGTTCGCGGGCGACTCCGCCTTCTTCTTGTTGAACTTGGCCGAGGCCGGGAAACCGATCCGCAGCATGCCGCGCTCATCGTCGATGCCCAGAGGGCGGGCCTCATCGAAGAGCGTGGAGAGCATCGCGGACCCGGACTCGTGCAGATGACCGACCACCGCCGGCCACAGCTCGACCACCCGCTCGATCTCGACGTCCGCGGTGGCGACCGACCCCTCGGGCCCGGGTTCCGGCTCCGCGGGCGCCTCGTTCGAAGGCGGCGCGGCCGGGGCCGCGTCCCCAGAAGGCCGGGCCGGCGACGAATCCGATTCGGGGGCTCCGGCCGAAGATGAGCGGCCCCCCAGTGAGCCTTCTGGGCCCGCACCCCCGCCCACGCCGCCAACCAGTCGAGACTCGAGCTGCTCGATGCGGCGGAGCAGGGCCTCGCGGGAGGAGTCGAGAGACGGAGAAGCGACCTTGAGAAGGGCCACTTCCAGCGTGAGCCGAGGATCGTCGCCTTCTCTCATCCCGGCGACGGCGCCGCTCAGCGCGTCGATTGCCCCCACCAGCTTGCCGTCATCGATCGACTTCGCCTGCTCTGCGAGACGCACCGGCTGAGCCACGGTCACTGTGAAGGACTCGGGCACTTCGCCGGTCGCGCGTGCGACGAGCAGCTGGCGCAGGTGGGCAATGAGATCGCGCGCAAACTGCCCTGGGTCCCGGCCTGAGCGGGAAAGCCGCTCCACTGCCTCCAGTGCGGCCCGGGCATCGCCGGACGCCAGCGCGTCCGTCGTGTCGAAGAGAAGGTCGGCATCCGCAGCACCGAGCACCTCGACCACCTCCTCAGTCGTGACCGAGTCGCCGCCGAAGGCGACCAGCTGGTCGAGCGTGCCGAGCGCGTCGCGGAAGCTCCCCGTGGCGGAGCGGGAGATCAGCGCGACCGCCCCGTCATCGATCTGGATCGACTCGGCCGCGGCGACTC